>JACVCQ010000138.1 GCA_016741945.1 Chitinophagaceae bacterium | reverse complement strand
CCACCAAACCCTTTCAACATACCCGCCTCTCTCCACGTCCCACGGCAAATTGATTCCCTTGCTATATCCCACTTCAGGTGACCATGAGGATGCAACTGCAGCATCATATTCTTCCGGCTCTCCCACTCTGCCAGCAGGACTCATGGAGATTGTTTTTTCTACAATCGAATTCACAGTAGTACCTGCTTCCGATGCTTGTTTTCCAAATAAATAATCAAGTCGATCTGTTTTGGTGTAACCGGGTAATACATTATTGACTGTGATACCATATTGTCCGATCTCATTTGCTAATGTCTTTGCCCAATTGGCTACTCCTGCACGAACGGTATTCGAAATACCCAATCCATTAATGGGTTGCTTCACGGCAGTAGAAAGAATATTGATGATCCGTCCGAATTTATTTGCTTTCATCCCCGGCACTACCAATTTTGCCAATGAATGTGCTGTCAACAAATGTGCGGTCACTCCTTTTTGCATGTCTTCCAAAGAAGTGTTTAGTAAAGGACCTGCAGGAGGACCACCGGTATTATTCACGAGGATATCAATGCTTTTTCCTTTGGACAAAAAATCAGTGATCAGTTGTTGGATGTGTTCAGGATCACCTGAGTCTGCCACAAAATAACCATGTTGCTGTCCGAGAGAAATATCCAGTGATTGTTTCACAGCTTTTAAATTCTCTTCATTACGCGCCATTAGCCATACATGAGCTCCAAGCATGGCCAATTCATGTGCAACAGCAGCGCCTAGTCCTTGAGAAGCGCCACACACTAATGCTGTTTTATTGGTGAGATCCAGATTCATACTTTTATTTTAAAGTGCACGATAATCTTCACGAACAGGATAAAAAACATCCAATAGTTTACAATCGGTGATCGCCAATCCTGAGTGACGAACATTCGAAGGGATCACGATCACTTGTCCGGGTTTAAAACGAATGGGCTCTCCATCCAGTGTCAATTCAAACTCACCTTCCAATACATGTGCTACCTGCTCATGTGGATGTGAATGTTCTTTCAAAGCAGCTCCTGCTTTCACATCCAGATAAGAGAAAGTCATATTTTCGGTATGAATAAAACGGGCTGAATAACCCGGAACGATTTCTTTGGGATGAATAGATGCTAATTCAACTAAAGGCATAATTCAATGTTATTTTCTGCAAATTACTCAATCCTTCCCTGTTTCTTTGCAGTATGAAAAGTTCATTACCACTATTCCGAAAAGTAGGTATTGCAGAAGGTATTTCTTTATTGGTATTACTCGCTATTGCCATGCCATTGAAATATTTCGCAGGTATCCCTGAAGCGGTAAAATATACCGGTTGGATTCATGGCTTATTATTTATAGCCTATTGTTGGTTGGCTTATGTGGTCAAGGAAGAAAAACAATGGCCATTTCAAATGTTGATCTGGGCTTTTCTGGCAGCTTTTTTTCCTTTTGGAACATTTTTGTTTGATAAAAAGATCAAATCCGGTCAATGGAGTTGATCTTATCCATGATGGTTTCGCCAACGGAGCATCCATCTTATCCTAATTTGGTTTATTTTCGTGGGGTCTATGAAAAAGATAGAATTGGAAATTGTGGCGCTTTCACACAGTATTACCCAAACGCATTCTTATGCAGTGGTATTAGGTGAAACCAATGGAATGAGAAGATTACCGATCGTGATCGGTGGTTTTGAAGCTCAGGCGATTGCAGTAGCATTGGAAAATATGCAGCCTAGTCGTCCGCTCACCCATGATCTCATGAAAAATTTCATGAATGCTTTCAATGTAGAATTACAGGAGATCATCATCAGTGATTTGCAGGAAGGTATTTTCTATTCCAAACTCGTCTGTTATACAGAACATGATACGGTTGAAATAGATAGCCGAACCAGTGATGCATTGGCCTTAGCCGTTCGATTCGGATGTCCAATTTATACGTATGAACATATCCTGGAAAATGCCGGCATTCTCATGGAAGATGGCGGCACCGGTAAAAAACAAAAAGCAGAAGCCGTAGGTGTAGAAGAAAGTGGCAGCGGTCGCGAAGACCTCAGCAATATGAGTCTCGAAGAATTGCAAACCCTACTCAATGATGTACTAGAACATGAAGACTACATCAGAGCGATTGCCATTAGAGATGAAATGAATAAGAGGAAGTGAGTTTTGAGCTGCGAGCTTTGAGCTATGAGCTTGTGGCTGCAAGCTGCAAGCCTCAAGCTGCAAGTAGTTGTACTAATCAACCTGAAAATAAACCTGACTACTCACTATTCACTATTCACCATTGACAATTCACCATTCACACCTCCCCTATGGTCTCCTTCCCTAACGCTAAAATCAATCTGGGTCTTCGAGTGATTCGTAAGCGGGAAGATGGGTACCATGATATTGAAACGGTGTTTTATCCGATCAATGGATTAAGAGATGCGTTGGAAATTGTTCGTGGGACCAGTGATACTCCGGTTGATTTCAACATAACGGGTTTAACGGTTCAAGGTGAGGTTCATCAAAATCTTTGTGTCAAAGCCTATACTTTATTGAAACAAGATTTTCCTTCTTTACCCAATATCCAAATGCACTTGCATAAAACCATTCCGATGGGTGCAGGATTGGGTGGCGGTAGTGCAGATGGTGCTTTTACTTTACGCTTATTGAATCAACAATTTCAATTGGGACTAACGCAAGATCAATTGACTGAATATGCATTACAATTGGGAAGTGATTGTCCATTCTTTATTTTAAATCAACCTTGTTTTGCTACCGGTAGGGGTGAGATCATGAAACCATTATCACTAGATCTTATAGACTATCAACTGGTACTAGTGAATCCGGGTATTCATGTACCGACAGGTTGGGCTTTTGGACAATTGATACCTACTATCCCCACTATCAGTTGTGAAAAGATTGTTTCACAAGACCCCTCCACTTGGCAAGATCAATTGATCAATGATTTTGAGACACCTGTTATGGGTGCTTTTCCAAAAATTCGTGAACTCAAAGAACTGTTATACCAATATGGAGCCGTATATGCGTCGTTGACAGGTACTGGCAGCACTGTGTATGGTATTTTCAAAAAAGAAACAATCATCTCCCTCTCTTTTCCTGAGCACTACTTTGTGTATAAAGATTTAGCCGATTGATGGGAAAAGCGGTGAGCTTCGAGCTATGAGCTACAAGCTGCAAGATTTTACTGTTTAGAGAAATATGAGCAGTTTTAGTTGATGGTTAGATATATCATCAACTATCATGGAAGATTACCATCATTCAAAAAACTAACGTTCGTTTTGAACAATTTAGACTAATATTCAATACTTATTAAACAATATTTAAACAATATTCACATTTATTGAATAACTATTTTCTTTTCTACGTTTTATTGATTAACTTACTGCTGATTGCCTGCCATTCTATTTCCTGAACTTTAATTCGGTTGCACATGCTTGTTTCTAACAACAGCAAGGGTTTGTATGACCCAAGCTTCGAACATGATGCCTGTGGCATTGGATTCGTGGCCAACATCAAAGGCAGTAAATCGCATCAGCATATTGCGGATGCATTGACGGTATTGGAGAATATGGAACACCGGGGCGCCTGTGGTTGCGAAAGCAATACAGGTGATGGTGCCGGTATCATGATCCAGATTCCACATGAATTCTTTTTTGATGAATGTATTCATCAGGGTATTCATCTTCCTACTTATGGAAAATATGGTGTCGGTTTTATCTTTTTCCCGAAAGAATTGAGACTGCGAGAGGAATGTCGCGACATCTTCAATCGGTCTGCCGAAAAACTCGGGCTTGATATTCTTTGTTATCGAAAAGTACCGGTCAACACAACCGATATCGGCAAAACAGCATTATCCGTAGAACCCTTTATGGAGCAAGTATTCATTGCTTGTCCGGATCATATTTCCAACCCCGATGATTTTGAAAGAAAACTTTTTGTACTACGTAATTATGCAACCCATACGATCAACAACACTGTTAAAAAAGATGAGATCGGGTTTTATCTCGCTTCTCTTTCACATAAAACAATCGTATACAAAGGTCAACTCACCAGCACGCAAGTACGCGTCTATTTTCCTGATTTAAGTGACAAACGTGTAGTATCAGCATTCGGACTTGTACACTCCCGATTTGCAACCAACACTTTTCCTTCCTGGAAACTGGCACAGCCATTCCGATACATAGCACATAATGGAGAGATCAATACTTTACAAGGCAACTTGAACTGGCTAAGAACCAGTGAGAAAGGATTTACTTCTCCCTATTTTACCAGAGAAGAGATGGACATGCTTTTGCCAATTGTTACAACCGGACAATCAGATTCTGCTTGTTTAGATAACATGATTGAATTACTCACACTCACCGGCAGATCCTTACCTCATGTAATGATGATGCTGATTCCCGAAGCATGGGATGGCAATGAACAAATGGATCCGGTCAAAAAAGCTTTTTATGAATACCATGCTTGTATGATGGAACCCTGGGATGGACCTGCTTCCATTTCATTTACGGATGGAAAGATCATCGGTGCTACATTAGATAGAAATGGATTGCGTCCATCACGTTATTGTGTTACCACCGATGATCGTGTAATCATGGCTTCTGAGACAGGCACCCTTCCTATTGATCCATCACTGATCAAAGAAAAGGGAAGACTACAACCCGGGAAAATGTTTGTAGTGGACATGGAACAAGGACAAATTATCAGTGATGAAGAATTGAAGCGTCAAATTTGTTCGCAAAAACCTTATGGAGAGCGGTTGAACAAGTATAAGATCCGACTGGAGGAATTACCCGAGCCCAGGGTCATGTTTACTCATTTAGAACATGATCAGGTATTCAAATACCAAAAAGCATTTGGTTATTCAACTGAAGATTTGGATACCATTATTGCTCCGATGGCATTGGATGGAAAAGAACCCATTGGCTCGATGGGAACAGATACCCCATTAGCCGTATTAAGCGAGCAACCACAACATCTCAGTAGTTATTTTAAACAATTGTTTGCACAGGTTACCAATCCACCTATTGACCCCATTCGTGAAAGAATGGTCATGTCATTAGCCACATTTGCAGGAAGCAATGGTAATTTATTAATTGAAGATCCGTTGGCTTGTCATAGTGTAGCACTCAAACATCCGGTCTTGAACAATTATGAATTGGAAAAAATCCGCAGTATTGATACGGGTATTTTTCAAGCCAAAACATTACAAACGTATTTCCGTGCAGATGGTAAACCGGGTTCCTTAAAAGCCGGACTTGACAGAATTTGCAGATATGCAGCTGATGCTGTTGAAGATGGTTTTGAAGTGTTGATACTAACAGATAGAGCCATTGATTCTGATCATGCACAGATCCCTTCTTTGCTGGCTACTGCAGCCGTACATCATCATTTGATTCGCAAGGGATATCGTGGACAAGTGGGTATTATTGTTGAGGCGGGAGATGTTTGGGAAGTACATCATTTTGCTTGTTTGATTGCGTTTGGAGCCACTGCTATCAACCCTTATCTCGCATTATCTTCTATCAGAGATATGAAGTTGAGCAACAAACTGCAAACCGAAATAGATGCAGATCAACTCAAGAAAAATTATATTAAAGCGGTCAATGAAGGGTTGTTGAAAGTATTTTCAAAAATGGGTATCTCTACTTTACAATCTTACCAAGGTGCACAAATTTTTGAGATCATTGGTTTGAATAAAAAAGTAGTAGACACTTATTTCACAGGAGCCACATCCCGAATAGAAGGAATGGGATTAGATGAGATTGCTAAAGAAACGTTAGCGAAACATTTCTTTGCATTTGGTAAAAAAGAAATTCCGGTAGACCGATTACCGGTTGGTGGTATTTATCAATGGAAGAGAAAAGGGGAATTTCATTTATTCAATCCCCAAACGATTCACCTCTTACAACATGCTACCAAAAGCAATGATTATAACACTTTCAAAAAATATTCAAAGCTCATCAATGATCAGTCGGAGAAAGCTTGCACATTACGCAGCTTATTTCAATTCAAAAAAAATCGTCCTTCCATATCCATTGATGAAGTAGAGCCTGCAGAAAACATTTACAAAAGATTCGCTACCGGGGCTATGTCATTCGGTTCTATTTCATGGGAAGCACATACAACACTGGCCATTGCCATGAATAGATTGGGTGGCAAAAGCAATACAGGAGAAGGTGGAGAAGATGAGATTCGATATGAACGATTAGCAAACGGTGATTCGATGCGCTCCTCTATCAAGCAAGTAGCATCTGCAAGATTTGGTGTTACGAGTTTGTATTTAACAGAAGCTGATGAATTACAAATAAAAATGGCACAAGGAGCCAAGCCGGGTGAGGGTGGACAATTACCCGGACATAAAGTAGATGAGTGGATTGGCAAAACAAGACATGCTACACCGGGTGTAGGATTGATTTCTCCCCCACCTCATCATGATATTTATTCAATTGAAGATCTTGCACAATTGATTTTTGATCTGAAGAATGCCAACAGAAAAGCACGTATCAATGTGAAGCTGGTGTCAAAAGCAGGCGTAGGAACCATTGCAGCAGGTGTTACAAAAGCCAAAGCGGATGTGGTATTGATATCAGGTCATGACGGCGGCACAGGGGCATCGCCTATTAGTTCCATTAAACATGCAGGACTTCATGGAGAATTGGGGTTGGCAGAAACACACCAGACTTTGGTGAAAAACAAATTAAGAAGTCGAATCGTGGTGCAGGCCGATGGACAAATGAAAACAGGAAGAGATATTGCGATCGCTACATTACTAGGCGCGGAGGAATGGGGTGTAGCTA
>JACVCQ010000137.1 GCA_016741945.1 Chitinophagaceae bacterium | reverse complement strand
GTTCAGCAACTTCCACTTTCTTGGTTTCAACCTGCGTCTTATTCTCTGTTTCTTGTAGCTTCCTTGTCTCTTGTTTCTTTCCTCTTGCTTCTTCCTCTTTGATTCTCTCCATTCTCTCATTCCATTCCACCCATTCCTGATAAGTACCTTTGAATTCTTTGATCTCATGATCCACGATTTCCCAGATTTTGTTGGCAGTTTTAGAAATAAAATAACGATCATGGCTTACGAGAATAATGGTTCCTTCATACTTGTTCAATGCCTCTGCCAATAATTCAACCGAGTGCATATCCAAGTGGTTGGTCGGTTCATCGAGCATTAAAAAGTTGGCTTTACTGACAATGGTTTTCGCCAATGCGACGCGTGCTTTCTCTCCACCACTCAATACACGTATCTTTTTTTCAACATCATCACCACTAAATAAAAAAGCACCTAATAATGCACGCAGTTCAACATCTGTTTTTTTGCTTCCGCAATGTTGTAACTCTTCCAAAATCGTATGAGTTAGGGTAAGCGCTTCTAATTGGTGTTGTGCATAGAAGCTCTCTTCCACATTATGTCCCCACACACGCTCACCTTCAAAAGGTTCGGTGCCGGCTACCATACGCAATACGGTTGATTTACCTTTTCCGTTCGCGCCAATCAACGCAATTTTATCACCTCGTTCTATCTCAGCCTGTGCGCCTTCCAAAATCTTGATCTTCCCAAAACTTTTGCTGGCATTTTTCAATTCTACCAATACTTTACCCGGTACTTTCTCTAATTGAAAATTGATGCGTAGATCCGGACGTTCCAATTTCACATCTTCTATTTTCTCAATTTTATCCAATCGCTTCTGAATACTTTGTGCCTGAGCAGCTTTACTGGCTTTGGCTTTGAATCGTTCAATAAAGCGTTCTTGTTGACGAATATAATCCTGCTGATTTTCAAAAGCTTTTTGTTGCATTTCTATACGCAACGCTTTTTCTGTTTCATAATAATTATAATCGCCTGAATAAATATGTAGTTGTTGTTGGTACACTTCTACGATCTTATTCACCATTCGATTTAAAAAGAATTTATCGTGACTTACAATCACTACACTGCCTTGATAATGCAAAAGGTATTTTTCCAGCCATTCAATAGAGGGAAGATCAAGGTGGTTGGTAGGCTCATCCAATAAAAGAACATCCGGTTGCTGAAGGATCATCTTACAAAGCAATACACGCATGCGCCATCCACCACTGAATTCTTTATATGGACGCACTAGATCTTCATTACTAAAGCCCAAGCCGTGCAACACTTCTTCGGCTTTGTGATGAATATTGTATCCATCCAATATATCGAGTTCGTGTAACGCATCGGTGTATTGGATCAAAAGGTCATTGTTCTCCGGATCTTTTTCCAGTTCATGTCCCAGTGTTTCGATTTCTTTTTCCAATTGACGAACACGTTCAAAAGCACCCAATGCCACTTCGGTGATGGTATCATTGGTATCAAAACTTAATAGATCCTGGTGCAGGTAACCTATGGTGGTATCTTTTCCTTTTTCCACAGATCCTTTAGAAGGGGTATATTCTCCCACAAGTACTTTCAGCAAAGTAGATTTACCGGTACCGTTATAACCAATCAGTCCAATACGGTCGCCGGGTTGTATATGCCAAGTGGCATCTTCCACAATTACACGGGCACCAAATTCAAAAGTCACATTCTGTAAGCCGATCAACATTTCTTAACAATGGTTTAGGAGCGCAAAGGTAATTGCAAACGGCTGCCATTTCAATTTGCTTTAAATTTGTGCAAAATTTATACTTATGAAAAGGATATTGGCCTTCTCCCTGATCTTATTCCTGGCCGCTTGTGGCGGAAACGATGAAAAAGCAGTTGTAACGGAAGCTCCACAGGCGCCACTCGGACAAAGTGCCAATTCTGATACATTCAATCTGGTATTTGGAAAGATGCTGGATAGCTATTTCGAGCTTAAAGATCAATTTATCAAGGAAAATGATACATTGATCACCAACAGTACGGATCAACTTTTGACAGCTATCAATGCTACTGAGGGCGTTTTAGGTGAATTACAAGCTGATTCGGGGATTATTTCTACCGGAAAAACCTATACTGCCGGTATTAAAAATGAACTTACTGCCGTAAAACAGGAAAAAAATATTGAAGAACGTCGTAAGTCTTTTCAGGTACTCAGCGAGCAATTATATGATTTGATTCGTGCAGTTAAATATGATCGTGCAGTAGTATATCATCAGTATTGTCCCATGGCTTTTAATGATGCCGGGGCTTTTTGGTTAAGTAATTCCTCTGATATTCGTAATCCATACCTTCCTAAGAAAATGTTGATCTGCGGAGAAGTAAAAGATTCTATTGATTTCCGAAAACTCTAACTACTCAGCGGAAATCTCTATTATCTCTCTTTCTCTGCGGTAAATTGACTCGTATCATTACCAGAGAGAAAGAGAGGTCGCAAAGGTTACGCAAAGATATTTTTATTGTATGCGTATTTGTTTTTTAGTACTATCTATTCTTATGGGTTCCATCTTATCTGCTCAAGAAAGAGTGACCTTGAATGGTTATCTGAAAGATTCTTTAACGGGAGAGACTTTGATTGGTGCCAATTTACAAGTAGTGGGGCAGGGTAAGGGTGTACAAAGTAATCAGTATGGTTTTTATTCCATTTCATTAGAAAAAGGCTCCTATCGTTTATTGGTTTCTTTTATTGGTTACCAAACAGCCGAGTTAGCGATCGATCTTAAAAAAGATATTCAGCAGAATATTTTACTCTTACCCAATACAGCCGTCATCAACAATGTGACCGTGATTGCGAGAAAACGAGAGAACAATGTGAAGACCGCTCAAATGGGTAAGATCGAATTGAGCATGAATACAGCAAAGGCACTGCCTGCTTTTCTGGGGGAAGTGGATCCATTGAAAACGTTACAACTTCTGCCGGGTGTTCGCAATGCCGGAGAAGGTAATGCCGGTTTTTATGTACGTGGCGGCGGACCGGATCAAAATCTGATTTTATTGGATGATGCTGTTGTATACAATACCGGTCACCTTTTCGGATTCTTCTCTATTTTCAATGCCGATGCCATTAAAAATGTAACACTGATCAAAGGTGGTATGCCTGCTCAATACGGAGGTCGCTTGTCTTCGGTGGTGGATGTGGCAATGAAGGAAGGTAATAACAACAAAACACAAATAGATGCCGGTATTGGATTAATCGCATCACGTTTTTCCATTCAGGGACCTTTGAAGAAAAACAAAGCTTCTTATATTCTTTCTGCCCGCAGAACCTATGTGGACCTTTTAGCGAAACCATTTATCAGCAAACAAAGTGAGTTTTATGGTTCAGGCTATTATTTCTATGATCTGAATGCTAAAATGAATTATCGCTTTTCCGAAAAAGATGTATTATACCTGAGTGGTTATTTCGGTAGAGATAAATTTGCTTTTAATAATGCCAAACGATCCTTCAGCACCACCATACCATGGGGTAATTCTACCGCTACATTGCGGTGGAATCATGTGTTCAATAAAAAATTATTTGCCAACACTACTGCGGTATATAATGATTATAAGTTTGAACTAGCAGGTAGACAAAATGATTTCACTATCAATTTATCATCCGGTATCAGAGATTTAAATCTGAAAACTGATTTTGATTTTTATCCGGTACCGGAACACAAACTGAAATTTGGTATTCAATATACACATCATACTTTTCGACCTAATATTTTGAGTGGAAGTCAGGACTCAGTGATTTTTGAGCCTAATAATGCCAGCAGAAAATTAGCGAATGAATACGCAGCCTACATACAAGATGATTGGGAACTTTCTGACAAGATTAAAGTGAACGCAGGATTACGATACAGTGTATTTCAGCAAATAGGCAGGTACACTTTATATGAAAGAGATGATAATGGTAATAAATTGGATAGTGTGATATATGGACGCGGACAGACAGTGAAAGCATACGGAGGATTTGAGCCTAGATTCACAGTTCGATATGCACTATCAGAATTATCGTCTTTCAAAGCTGCAGTTACCAGAAACATTCAATACATCCATTTGGTAACCAATGCAGGTACCACATTGCCGACTGATCTATGGGTACCTAGTACCATTAGGGTTCGTCCGCAAACAGGTTGGCAATATGCTGCGGGTTATTTCAGAAATTTCAACAATGGTATGTTTGAGACTTCATTGGAAGTATATTATAAAACCATGAACAATCAGATCGAATACAAAGAGGGATATACGCCTTCACTTAGAGATCCGGAAGAAGAATTTGTTTTTGGAAAGGGTTGGAGTTATGGTGCGGAATTATTCATCAATAAAGTACGCGGAAGATTTACTGGATGGATTGGTTATACACTGAGTTGGACCTGGAGAAGATTTAAGGATTTAAATGATGGATTGAAATATCCAAGTCGTTACGACAGGAGACATGATATGTCGATAGTTGGTACTTATGAATTGTCGAAAAAATGGAAGGTATCCGGTGTATTTGTATATGGAACAGGAAATGCTACATCATTACCCGAACGTTTTTATTTTGTAGGTGGAGTATTAACACAGGAATATAGTCGGATCAACGCTTACCGAATGAAACCCTATCATCGAATGGATCTTTCCTTTACCTATACACCTACCCCTAAGAAAGTAAGAAAGTATACTTCTAATTGGGTGTTTAGTTTGTACAATGCATATAGCAGACTGAATCCTTATTTTATTTATTTCGATCAGGAAGGACAAGCTTCCAATGGCGATCTGCGTGTAACAGCCAGACAAGTATCGCTGTTCCCTGTTATACCTGCGGTGACTTGGAACATTAAAATGTAAGGGAAGAACAAGAAATAAGAAACATGGCTCAAGAAAGCTACAAGCTTCAAGCCACAGGCATCAAGAACTATACATTTAATTGAACTTGTAAGGTACTTTGGTGCTGTGTAAGGATGATGCTAATGGGGTAATGTTTTCAATGCCTTTATCTCTACCCCAATCACACCGATTAAAACAAATATTTCTCCGATAAAATAAGCTATTCCTAAGCTGGTCATTTCTTTTTGATAAAGAATAATAAGTGTTGTTGTGAGGCAAGCATATAAGGCATTCACAGTGATAATGATTTGAAGAAAAGGTTTCCATTTTTTCTTGACCAATGTGGCGCAGAGACTTGAGTAAATGGTAAATATGGCGGCAATGGAGGCGAGTATGTAGAGCCAGGTAAAGGGAAGTCCGATATAGGATTGATAAGATACCAGTAATACTCCAATTAAAGCGCAGGTGAGCAAAGCGCCTAATGCATCAAATAGAAAAACGAATTTTGGTTGATGGATGAGTTTTTCTAACATCAGGTCATTCAGATTTATATTCAATGACTACTTTGGCATTTCTTTGTTCATTTGAAACCAAGAAAACTTCATAACGCTTTTTTCCGGCTGTAATCACCATTAAAGCACTATTAGGGGGAATTTCCCCTAAATTTTCCGCAACCATAATTAACTCATGTCGTTTATTTTCTCCTGAACAATCTATTTTTAAACGAAGTGGGGTATAAGTCAGCTTGGCATGACTAATTACCAATTTATTATTGTGGTAAAGTGAAATGGTGTCGTTGTCAATAGTGCCATTATCGAAAATCTCTACTGTAGCTACTTGTTCATGGGTGTAGATGGTTTTGATAAGATTATTCTCTCTTTCTAATAATACTTTTGGAATCGGACCTTTTTGGGTACTCGGTTGTTCCCATTTTACAATAGGGGTATCAATTTTTCTGTTATTAATTGTAGCATCCTGTTTCCAGTTGGTGGTAGCAGGTGGTTGAGTGGTATGGGTAACTTCCTTTTGAGCCGGTGTTGTTTTCGGAGTATTCTTGGGAATATTGGTAGCAGGCTTTGTTACCGGCTTTTTTTGAGTGGTACTATTATTTCCTGGTCTTATTGGTGATGGTGTAACAGTTGCAGGCTTTTTAGTGGCCGGCGGAACAGACAAGGTTTTAGCAGGTGTTTTTACCGTATTGTCTTTAGATGGGTTGGTTAACGGCTTAGTAGCGGGTGTCTTTTTTTGAACAGTAATAGGAGGTTTGGCTGAATCTTTCCCACGTTTTGAAGAAAATCCTCCTCTTTTTGCTAAAAACGGTTCTAACTCGAAATCTGTATCCTTCACTCTTTCCAAATACACTTTGCCACTGCCGCAATCGACCTTGCTTTTGGCATTGATAGAAATAAAAGTCCCCTGTAATACTTCCAGATTACCCATTTTGGAATATTCGAGGTAACAGGTCATAAGACAAGGTTCGCTTTTATCAGTAATTTTTAATTCTTCTAAAGCCAGTTCTTTCAGGATCAGGTTTTTGGTTTGCACCGTATAAATTCCTTGCAGCGTAGCTTTTCCATAAAACACGGTACTTTGATAAGAATAGGTGACGCCTTTGAGTGCATTATTGCTTTGCTGATCAATCTGTACTTCATATTTGTACATTTCCTGACGCGTATCTCCTTTGTATAGACTATTGGATGAACCAAAATAACCTCTCCAGATGCCCGTTAGATTTTGGGCACCCAAGGCAAGTGAACAGCACAGTAAAAAAGAGGTTAGGGTAATATTCAGTCTCATCGCGGCAAAACTACGATTGCAATATAGTGTATGCTGATAAAGAAGCGTTAAATAAGCTATGAGCCTCGAGCCATGAGCTACGAGCGATTTACTTTTTAATAAACCTGAATAAAATAAAGTATCTGCTCATAGCTAATGGCTCGAAGCTCGCAGCTTTACACTATTTTTGCAATCCTTAGAATTTTTCAATTTTTCAGCAATCGAA
>JACVCQ010000136.1 GCA_016741945.1 Chitinophagaceae bacterium | reverse complement strand
ACATTCATGATCCTCGGCAATGTATGTACCCGCAGCTGTGGCTTCTGTGCCGTAGCAACCGGTAGACCTGCACCGGTGGATTGGGATGAACCCCAGCGTGTAGCCGAAGCCATTCACCTGATGAAAGTAAAACACGCCGTACTCACCAGTGTAGATCGTGATGAACTGAAAGATGGTGGCTCTATCATCTGGTACAATACCATCAAAGCCGTTAAAAACCTCAACCCCGATACCACACTAGAAACATTAATCCCCGACTTCAAAGGCAATGCTGATCAGGTACAACGCATCATTGATGCAGCCCCCGAGGTGGTAAGCCATAATATGGAAACGGTGGAACGTCTCACCCGACAGGTAAGAGTACAGGCTAAATACCATAGAAGTCTGGACGTATTACGCATGCTCAAAGAAGGCGGTATGCGTACCAAAACGGGCATGATGCTCGGCTTGGGTGAAACCAAAGAAGAAGTGGTACAAAGCATGAAAGACCTTGTAAATGTAGGTTGCGATGTACTCACCCTCGGACAATACCTCCAACCCACCAAAAAACACCTACCCGTACAACGCTTCGTGCACCCCGACGAATTTGCCGAACTCCGCGAAATCGGCTACGATCTCGGTTTCGATTATATAGAAAGCGGTCCATTGGTACGCTCTTCTTACCATAGTGAGAAACATGTGATTAAAGGTTGGGGGAGAGGGAAGTGGATGGAGGAGAAAGCATTAAGATAGTGAGGTGACTTTTGGAAAGTTTTGGAACTCTCAAAAGTTGTTACACTTTATATCTCCTGTATACCACACTCGATTAGAAAATTATATGTACTGTCGTATAGTTCTTTTGGTCTTGTTGGGTCTAAACTTTCACCAAAAGGTATGAAGATAATTAAACCTTGTCGTGCCCTTGTCATCAGAACCCGGTAAGCATTTCTTAGGTATGATTTATCTATTTCACTGTTAATGCCTTTCCATTTAGTTCCCTCAAAAAATTGATAATTCCATTCACCATTTTTAAAGTAAAAGTTGATATCCCATGCTAAACAGACATAATCTATTTCCAAACCCTGTATGTCAAATTCAGTTGCAACAAGTTCTAAATAATTAGATGAACGAACATCTGTCGAATCGTTTAAAAACCAGTCTTCAGCCGTAATTTCATTTTTTATATCAATCCCTAAAGGTCGTAATCTTCTGCCGCCTGAACTGCCAACAAGTCCAATTCGTTCAGTTCCTTTTTTTTTCTTTCTTAGCCAATCCTTTGCGATATTGAAATCTCTTGTCAGTCGTATTGGAAATTTCTTATCGATTTCACTTAAAATTCTTTCAGCATGAAGCGCATTACCTGCAATAACCTCATGAACGAAACTAGATATCATTTCAGAACGGAAGGATCGAACTGAAACTGATAAATGAAGTTCTATTTCAGCTTTCCCTTTTTCTATAAGCCAATCTTTTAGAGTTTCGTCGTTTAAGTAATTACTATCTGTGATAATTAGGTTAGAGTAATAGATGTTCCAATTAGGATAGTAATTTTTAAGCGCAACTATCCATTCGGAAAGGCCAGCTTCACCAGTATTAATTTCTTGTCCGCCACCAACCAAGCAAATTATTGTACAATAGTTATGGTGCCTATTCATTACATTAATTAAAAACTTAGGCTCAGACATGTTAAAATCTTTCCCTTGTTGTTTCATAAAGGAAGTTGCTTTCTCTGTTGTCCATGCCCTTTGTGCCTCGTCAAATTCAACTACGTTTGCCTGCGGAGTTTTTAATGAACTGAAATTAGCGTCTGTACAATGATGAATTTTTTGAATGAAAGCGTTGGCTTTTATTGCAGATTGTTTCTTTGTTAATTTTTTACCTGTCTCCTTTGCTTGTTGAACTTCATCTCTAATTAAAGCTTCTCTTAAAACATAGACCAATGGGCCATTCCCAGAAAGAAAGACAGCATTTTCGTCTTCATGAGCTTTTCTTCTTTCATTAGCAATATTAAGTCCAGCTAAAGTTTTGCCAGCACCAGGGACGCCTGTCAAAAAACAAATAGATTTTGTATTGGTTGTTTTTGAATTTTCGATAATTCTATTAATGCAACTAGTAGTTTTTGAAAGGTTTATAGCTCCTGCATCACTTCTAGAAATCTCTGAAACTGAATGTCCACGATAAAGAGCTTGAGAAGCTTCAATTATTGTGGGTGTTGGTTTGTAAATAGAATTCTCCCATTTTATGGGATTAATTTTTCTTCCGTCGCTCAACAGGAGTATTCGATTTATTAGTTGGCCGATATTATTTTTGTTTCCTTTCAGTGGTTCGAAAAGGGGGTTATCGACTTTAAAAATGTTTTCAAATTCTAGGGCGTTAGTAGAAATTAGAAGGGGAATTATTTTTTCATGATGACTACCTTCATGAAAATTCTGTAAGTCTAAACAGTAATCAATGATTTGATCTATTGCGTGCTTTTGATATTCCGTTTCGCCAACCTTAAACTCAATAACAAAAATAAAGTCATCAATAATTAAAATATTATCAACTCGTTTACCCATTCTTGGAATAGAGAATTCAAAATAAATGTATCCGCGTGTAAAAGATGTTAATGTAGACTTTAAAATTTCAATCTGTTTTAGCCAAGCGTTTTGCTGTAGTTTCTCAGAAGCGAAGTTATGGTTGCGTATAAGCTGTCCAAGTATTTTGTCGCTATTGTCAGTTAAGAAGTCTGATATCGTATTTGAGTAGTAGCTTCTTGTCATTTCTTATTTATCTTTTATAGACAACATTCCATGATATAATTTATGGTATTTATTAATTTAAGTTTATTTTTTTTTGAGAATAAATTAGTAAATCATTAATGCAATTAAATGGAGGTAACAAGCGCCAAGTTTATGATTCGGCCACTTGAAATAGAATCTTCATTTTAATAGATATATCATATGCTAGACTATTACTCTTTCGAATATTCCTATAATATTGAATTTTCTTTCATCATGATCTTTTACATCAATAATTATGTCCTGATAAATACTATCAGTAGATCTTGGTTTGAGTATTATTCTTTCATGTTTCCAACCTTCTGAATTTACTTCTTTTTTACTGTAATATTCTTTGAATGTATAGCTCGAGCCCAGGTCAATATCATGAAGGTCATAATACTCAGCGAGTACCATTAGTCCATTTCTACTGCCTCCAGTATATTTTTTGAATAATGCAATCTCACCATCCTTAACTATTTTATTCATTGAGTTTCCTATTATTTTGCATGCAAAATGATCTTTAGTTACCACGATATCATCTGATATTAAAATAAATTCTTGTTCAAGAGTTGGTTCGTTAAGATAAAATTCACCTGCAGCTACTTTTAATGAATATAAAGGCACAGAGTTTTCAAACGGTATTATTTTGACATGGTTGTTTGTTTTATTGATTGGTTCAGATTCTTCATTTATGCCATAAAGAGAAACATGTTTTTTAAAATAGTTACGCAAATGCTTATCACATACATATAAATAACACCCTAGAATTCCCCTCAACATAATCGTTTTGTAGATGTTGATTATGTATTGTTTTAGAACATTAATATCAGTAATCGTATTTTGACCATTTGCATCGAAATAATTCGTTTTTAATACTTCAATCTGATTTGTCTTGGGATTTAGAATTATTTCTGGACCAAAAATTACACCAACATAGTTTAAGTCATACCCTTGTGTGGTATGGATACAACCAATTTGTTCTGCTTTTGTATCTTTTAGAATAAACTCGATGTTGTCATGATTCCATTGAAATTTTAATTCATCTATTACTATGTCATACTTTGATTTGTCATTTTTTGAAATCCATTTCCATCCATATCCTGCGACAAATCTGCAAAGCTGGTGTTTAGAGTTTTTTAGTTTTATTTCAGAAACAAATTCTCGAAAATTTTCAAAAAGTAGTACTTCGTAATTTTGATTTTTGTACTTAAATTCTGAATCTTTTACTTTTTGATCCAGTAGATCATCTACAAACTGTACATATCCGTTGCCTCCTTTGGAACGGAATTGAGAAAATAATTGAATAATTTTTGAATCTGAATTGCTTTTTAGGATATTAAAGTCTTCAGGATTTACATCTGTTGGTTTAATACTTTGTTTAGGGTCATAGAAGTATAAATTTTTTTTGGATCGTATTTGAGTCCACTCCAATTCATTTGTATTGTTTGGATTTAATCCTAAAGCTCTAGCAGTATTATCAAAAGATTCATAATTAGTTAAGTTTATTCTTCGTCTTAATCTATGTGCTTCATCTATAAATAAGATGTCATATTCCGAGTTTGCCAGATCTGAAGGTCCAATTACCATTTTTTGATTTAAACCTTGAATATTCTTGAAAACATTTTTGATCGTTTTACGAAATGAGCTCATAGCAATGACTAATCCCATCTTCGGATTAGGATACTTCAGCTTTAATTGTTTTACTTTTTTGACAAACGATAATTCATCTTCACCAAATTCTCTGTAATTGAAGTCTTCATCTGATGTAAGCATTAGTTTGAATAAAAAAATTGCTAAGATTGATTTGCCTGTACCAGCTCCACCCTCGATGAATATAGACTTTTTATCGTCTGATAATAGCGCATCAATTATCAACATTAAGTTCTTTCTTTGGTCTATTGATAATGTTTTGTATGGTGAGTATTTAAATAGGTCACTATTTGATATATATTCTAGGCTATGTTGTGCAACCCCTTTTCCAATGAGTGAATTCCAAATTTCTTTAAACAAGGTTGAATAGTATTCGTCTCTTTGGTAATATGAATGGTTGACAAGACCTAGGTTTCCATTTAATAATTTGAACTTTCCATCAGCATGTAAATATTTAATCAGGTTTGACTCAATATCAAGAGTCGCTGATTTGTTGAATTTTTTGCTTGAAATGAAGTGAGCTTCTTTTAAATGATTTTTTGATTTTGATTGTAGGTGGGAAAACATTCTTGAATTAGTATCAGTAGTTTCTCCCACATAAGCCTGCTTTACTCCATTGTCGTTAAGTATGTATACAATTGGCCAATTCTCAGAAATGAAATACTCTGATTGAATTGATGTTAAGCCACTAATGCTGAACTTAATTTTATTTATCTCAAAATCTTGTTTAAAGTTCATCATACTTTTTTGCATTTCCCTTTGCTTTATCAATTGGGTATTTTTCTGCATTATTCTTGATTTTATCAAGAATAATTTCTTTTACATCAAATTTATATTTGTCCGCTAATAGAAAGGCAAAAGCAAAAACATCTGCTAATTCTTCTTTTACTTTATTGGGATTCGCTTCAGACGGATTTTTCCATAGAAACAATTCTAAAAGTTCTCCGGCCTCAACATTGATAGCTAATGCAAGGTCTTTTGGATTATGAAACTGTTCCCAGTCTCGCTCATTTCTGAATTTAATTAGAGCATCAATTATTTCTTTCATAATGTTATTGTCTTTATGGCTTACTAGTGTATTATAAATATACGGACCACTAATACTCTCATTAATTATGTACCTTTAAACAAAGATCCGTTAGTACTTAACTAATGTAATATAAATATCTATCAACCTGTCTCGTTACGTAATACCATACAGTGGTCATCTAAGTCTTCTGTTACAATAACTATATATAAGTTTCAATATCGTTACCGTAATCAATAATACAATTTTCTCATGGTGAGGGAAAACGATTAAGGAGTATAAATATATTTATTTTTTTATATATTGGTATATCTACCTTAAAAAAAAATCGAACTGGTTTCGGAGATCGACAGTACCATCGCCGCAGATCCCTCTGTCTTTCTTCGAGCTTGCTTCGAGACTTCTCGAAGGATTCCCGAAGCGGCTTTGAGCATTCCCGAATAACTCCCGAAGAAACCTCGAAGGATGTGCGGCGATGGTACGACTGAAGTCTCTATGTCTTAGCCTCAAAAAACTTACATTTATCTCCACATAAGAGTATCCATCATGCGTAAGTATATTTCACTCATCCTTGTCCTGTTTTTTTCCATCTCTGCTACCTATGCACAACTACAATGGATCAATGTAGATAGTCTGTATCAACCCTTACCATCTTCCATACATGTCTATAAAACCACCACACTATTAGACGGTAAACCCAATATCGCCTATTACGTAACTGCAGACTTACGCAATAAACAATTGGAATTCACCACAGCTGTGGGTAATGGAAAACGTTATACACCCACGCAATACTTTGAACAAGATGGTGCAAGTCCGTTATTGGTGATGAATACGACCTTCTTTGAATTCGTCCACAACAGTAATCTCAATGTGGTCATTCAGAACGGACAACTATTGGCCTATCAGCAACACAGCATTGCCGGTAGGGGAAAAGATACTTTGACCTATCGCCATCCATTTGGAAGTGCGATTGGTATTACTAAAAAACGAAAAGCCGATATCGCCTGGTTGTATACAGATACTGCTGCTCGTTATGCCTATGCCAGTCAGCAACCCATAGCTTTTTTCAAAGACAGTATTGCAGATCCATCCGCCTCATTCATGCTACAGAAAGGCCCTTTCAAAAAATGGAAAATGCAAACCGCTGTCGGTGGCGGACCCGTACTTGTACAAAATGGCATGATTAAAATCACCAACAATGAAGAGATCAAATTTGCAGGCAAAGCCATTGATGATAAACATCCCCGTTCAGCCATGGGCTATACCACAGATGGACAACTCATCTTCTTAGCAGTGGAGGGAAGATTCCCCGGCAAAGCAGAAGGAGCCACCCTCACACAACTCGCTCAAATCCTAAAAGCAAGCGTGTTAACCGTAGTCCCAAAAGCACTAGCCTGACGAAACACAGGAATCCTGAGCAAAGGCAAAGCCA
>JACVCQ010000135.1 GCA_016741945.1 Chitinophagaceae bacterium | reverse complement strand
GACCCAATCACGGTGATAAATGACGCACCTTTACTATCTTTTTTTTCTTTTTTTGTTTTTGTCATTTTTTTTCTTTTTTGAGGATGAAATGAATCCATTGGTGTATTTGTTTGGCTTGGTAGCCTCTTTTTCGCTGTAACGCAGATTGATATTGGTTAGCCAAAATGTATACCCAAGTGCAGATAGTTTCCGTTTACTTAAAATCAACGATCTCTTAGCATCTGCGTAGGCTCGGAGTATCGGGTAAGAGGTATTGAAAAAAGTTTCATAGAAACGTTCGGGCATTTCTGCTGCCTCTTTGTCTGGAAGGTTATATACTGTCGCGATAAATCCCAATGCATAGTCCGGGAAAAGATCACTAAAAATGTTGCTTATGAAGTTGCCTTCAAGGTTGGCTGACTTGCAAACATTCAGAAAAAAAAGCGCTTTCCTCTCGGGTTTGGGTTTGATATCCCATAATGTATTGCGGGTAAACAAATGGCCATTTGACAAGGATAAAGAGTACGGTGGGGACTGTTCCGGAGCAAGTGTAAAGTGAGAAGAAAAATGGATAATTCTTGGATGTGGCTCCATTTTCCAATGGTCCACCAACTCTTCGACCGTTACCACCTTACGTGGATCTATTTCTGTATCCAATTGCCATAGTTCTTTTTCTTTTTCAATTTCAAATCTTTCGTCTAATGCATGAATGACCTTTATCGATTTTTTATCCTTCAGATAAACGTCACCCTGCATATAACCTTTAACTTTAAAAGCTTCCAACTTGAAACAGTTATAGATTCGGAATTTGAGGTCGAAAAAATGAGCGATGTTTTCCAGAAAATGTTCTAGATTCCAATTGAGGGACCGGGGATCCTTTGAATATAAAAGTCCTACTGGAAAGCTGATACCTTCACTAAATATAACCCGCAGGTTGGGAAGATCTTCGGCCTCTTTCATCAACCTGGTCGTTGTTTTTCGTGTATGCAAAAACTCATCCAAATAATAACGGAATTTTTCATCAAGTCCGTCACAAATTTCTCGGTAAGCGTTATATCCTTCTTGTGCCAATGATTTCAGGGCTAACATATTGACGCTTTGTTCACTCAAATTTATCAGAACATTTAATTTCTTAGATAACTGGTTCTGCAAATTGAATAGTGTTTTTGCTTTAATGTTTGAGACATTCGAATTGAAAGTCCTTTCTTGTAAACTAATGATTATAGAAACATTGTCACCTTGTCTATCTAGGGTTATCTCATGGTTGATCTGGAGTGTTTTAGAATCGGTCATCCTTTAAATTTATTCGTTATTATCTCTACGTCGCTAACAGGTTTTTTGAATACAATCTGTCAACCGGTGAGAATATATTGATATGGCAATATTCTGGAGATACAAACCCTATCTTCTGTGGAATAGGGTTACTGGATTTATACCGTGACCTTTTTATTGGTCTGGCAATTTGCGGAGATGGAACTGATTTTTTAATTCTGCAATGAATGGACTTAAATTTATCCAAGCTTTCTGCATCGATCATTAAACGAACCTGGTTTTCATTTCTTCCAGGGATTTCCCTGATATGCTTGTGGTCGTCCCATGAAAATTCAACATTATAGCCGTTATTTATCGTTACTTCAATAAGTAAACTTAAATTCATGTACTTGGATTTGAAAACGGGCCAGTTTGCTTCCTTCAAATTGGCAACCGTTCCCAGTCGAATGATAGCTTCCAGTTCCTGTTCTATTATTGCAGCTTCAACTGTAAGAGAGGGGTAAGTAACAAGCCACCATTGACTTTGAATATTACGTTGTATCAATACTCCTGAATCAATCAGCTTTTTTGCCAAGATAGGGAAGCGTTGGTTCAAGGCTAATTTCTCTAAGTCATAACGTGTAGTCCATGGCTCTTCAATCACGATGCCAATCATAGCTTGATCTGCATTGTCGCCTTTTCTAGCTTCCATCTTTACGATTCTCAGATAGCCTCCTTTCCGTTCCAAACAAATATATCCCCAAGCTTGCGTTAGCATGCGATAAGGCTCATGCCCAGGTATGTCCGCTGCAATGATCCTCAGCAGGCTGAGCCTTCTTCCAGGTGTATCCGCTTTTTGTGCTTTGACTGCTTTGGTGATTAATTTTTCTGCATAGGGTCTGAGTGCTTTTGCTTTTGCGAGTGTTGTTTTAATATATCCGTATTCAAACAACTGGGCAGCTAAGTTGCGCAGCAGCGCCTTGCGGTGCGCCTTGGTTCTTCCCAGCTTGTTGAATTTTTTACCGTGGTTCATAGCTTATTGTTTCCAGTTGGCTGGGATTAATGTGTCACTCTCGGAAGATGGCCAGTTCTCGATAAGAACACTGTTGGACATATTTGCTAGTTCATCGGGTATTTTCCGTTCCAAGACAATAATTTGAAAAGCGGGAGACAAACGCTTGGCACAGAGATCAAGTGCCCTGTAGAAAGAGCGGATCTTTGCATTTTTATCGCTTTCTGATTCGTTAGTGAAACTTAAGCTTGGATGATCAATGAACAAAAAGGGGAAAATGAATTTTGTGTGCTGAACCACGAATATTTCGTGGAATGCCAAGTACAAGGCCACGTTGTAGCCTACATACTGCTGTGGGTTCCCCAATTGGTAAAGGTAGATTTCCTCATCCAACTGCTGGAATTTCAGCATAGATTCCTTGTCATCGAATATGGGAACATACTGCTGAAAATCAAGTTCCATAGTTTTTGCATATAGTTGGATTAAATCCGACAGGGATTGAATCTCGGTATTTCCACCGGCATTCTCTTCGCGTTTCCGGATGTCCGAGTTGATGAGCTTAAGTTGCGCGCTGAGTTGACCCAACCGGTCCAGGGCTTTAGCAAAAACTAGACATTGTTCAATTTTCCCAAGTAGAAATACGATATTCATAGTGTCACTAGAGAGAGAAGCTGGTCCATTTTCTTTCAGTTCCGATGCAATAGAGGTCTTGTTATGTTGCAGGATCTGGTTGAGTTCAAATCGAAGATTTTCCGCCGATCTAGATATATCGGTAGTAGGGTCAGTATAGTTCCTTGCCAACTTGAACTTGTTGGCTTCGCGGAAAAGGAAATCCATCTGGTCACGTAACATACCTACTTCTTTATCCAGAATCTTCATCTGTACTTCTACTTTATTCTGTATGCTTCTTTTGAGTTTATAATAGCTATTATCATTTGGGTATAGAATAATGGGTAATATTTTTTTTAACTTGATCACCGAAATGTAGTTTCCTTCTGTTACGAAGGAAGAGGGATTTACTAGCGCGTACTGCATAAGGTGATTGGTGATGAGCAGGTCACGGTAGGAGATTGGGCCAATCTTTTGGTTCTCCAGCTCATCGAGCAAGCTTTTATCGATACGTTTTTTGAATTGTTCCAAATCATGTGAGAAAACCGTGCGAAGTGAACGCTCAGAATGTTGGTTTCGTTGAGGAATGTCAGGAATCACCAACTCTTTACCTTGTAGGAAAAGGTATTCAGATTTGGCTCCATCCAGTGAAGTATTTTTCCTTGCCACCAAAATTTGCTCCATACCTTCTTCAAGTAAAATACCGTACCAGGATACGAGGTCACGTGCGACGCCAACTGGTACGCGTAGCTTGCTACTACCTAAGCAATAATCCACAATCTGCCAGATGCTTGACTTACCAGTATGCTGCCCTCCTATGATATAATTTACCTTTCCTTTCTGCAAATCAATGCTTCGATAAGGGAATGAAGTATTAAGCGGCCACAAAATGATTTTAACAAGCTGCATGAATGTATACCTGGATAATAATTTAATAGCTGTAGAGTCGCAACGGCTGCAAAGGGTGAAATAGAGAATTAATGGTTTAATTACAAAAAAATATTGAGTATTAACCGTACAAGTTAGTTGTTGATAGTTTTGCTAAATGAAAATCTTGAAGTTTAGGGAAGTGTACAAGGGGTTTTTACCCCTATTTATTTCGCACCTATTTATTCATCTTTATTATTACAAGTATCATATGTTTCGTTTGGTAGTACATTCTAAGTAGTAGACTAAATTCTAGGTAGAGCGTCAATTTTTTATATAAAATCCATTTCCATCAATTATAGAGACAAGTAAATATTCCACAATGGAATTTAAAAAAATAACTGTCGGTCCATTGACCAGCATTAATAATTTGGTTTACCATTTGAGTAAGCAGTTTCTTGAAATTCGAACGGATTATTTACTAGGGAAAAGACCAGTATTTAAGCTTGATTTTTCAGATATTAAAAGCCATTCCATTAGCCTTCCAGCCTTGGCCTCTCTTCTTTCTGTTGGAAAGAAGTTAAGTGAGTTTATTGGGTATCCTATACCTGTAATCACCATTTGGGAGCCACATACTTTGGCTTTTCTGCACCAGACTAATTTTATCCAAATTGCAAAAAAGTTAAACATATTTTCTTTTGAAGACGATATTGACGGTTGGTCATGGTTTACCGCTGATAGACCTCTTAATCCAAATACTAAGCTTTTATATTTTGGTGATGTGAAACCAATCAGTCATTTTGATCCATCAGAAATTGGTACACAAAAAGCATTGCATAAGCAAAAATTGATTAGTAATCTGAAATTGCGTTGCTCAGCTGTATTTAATGGGTTTAACAATAAGCTAGAGAATACGCTTTACAATACTTTGCTTGAACTGATTGTGAATTCATTGATGCATGGTCAAGAGTTTGCTTTTGTTGCCTTACAAAGGTCTTCTAAAGGTATTACGATTGCTGTTTGTGACTCTGGAATTGGTTTTAAACGCAGTTTGCAGCAAACTTTTTCATATCCTCAATTAAATGAGCTCAAAGATGAAGAAGCGATTTTAATAGGAAGTTTGATTCAAAAGGAAATTCATGGGTTACGGTTGGCGATTTCTGAAGTGTTACGATATAGAGAAAATGACTTTGAACTTAAAAATGAAGGATGGGTTACAATATCATCCTACGGTGCAGAAATTCGCTGGCAAAAAAGAGCTTGGCGTGAAGCATTGAATCATTTTGAACAACTTGATTTGAATCATCAGAAACCAAGCATTTCTGACATTTTCGATCCCATTTATCACGGACAAATTGATGAAGAAGCCTTGGAAAATGGTTATTGTAGAACCTATAATCATTTTTTAGTAGGCACAAGAATCAGTTTCGAAATTAAATTCTGATAATGCAATACTACATATCATTTACAGATTTTATTTATGTCCGACTCACACTCATCGTTTGGGTGAGTAATGGGTTAGTCAATGTAACTAATCTACAAAAGGATGCTGCTGACTTGCTTAGTGAGATTTATGAAAAGTATGAATTCGATAAGCCTTTGATCATTGATTGTAAGGACGTTACCAATGTTGTGGACCATTCCTGGGACGACCTCTTTAAAAAAATGAAGACTTTTAAAAGGAATGTTTTTTTTATTAATTCCATTGCGCTTAGAGAAAAAATATCCGGTGCATTTGAAGAATTTTGTCAGCATAGCGGATATACTTATGTTAAGAAAGAAAATCATTGTTCTATAACATTTGACCAACGATTTGAATACGATTCTACTATTTGGACAAGCATTCAAAAGAAATTATCAGCTTATTGTAAGGATATGATTTTGGATTCTTTTCGACCACACGATCATGGAGAAATGAAGATGCTTTCTTCTACTCCTTTTTATGCTAATGGGGAATATACTGCCAGTAAACTGATTATTAAAAGGGAATCTTTTATCTGGCTTTCGATTTGTTTTGCAGATTTAATCAGGAATACAATTGAGCACCAGCAAATTGGTAAAGTCAGTGGATTGCCTATTAAATTATTGTCCGTTTCATTGCGAAGTGCTCCATTTGCTTCAGCTGTTTGTCAGTTGCTTAATTACCCGCTTCAGACGATTGAGTTTTTGGGTCCCAAAAGAAATATCCTGAATTATAAAAGTTTAGCCAAACATGGGAAAGAAGGGTATCTGTATATAGGCGATTATTCATTTGCCGGCACTGAAATTAGGATTACGCAAATGTACTCTTATCTCAATAGTGCAGTCTTGAAACACGCTTTTGTGTTAGGTTCCTTATTTGAGAATGATCGGTTTCCGGATTTTGAATTATATGCGATGGTTAATCTTCAAGAAAATAAAATCGCACGATATGAAATATTTAAAATTTAACTATGTCACTATTTAGACTTTTACATACGACTGATTGGCACATTTTTGATCCTAATAGAAAAGAAGAAAAGCTTCGAAAGGGGTTTTACAAAGATTATATTAATGGACTTTATGCCAAAGTTAAAGAACAAGGATTGGAAAGAATAGATTTATTGGTTTGCTCAGGTGATTTTATTGATAGGGGAACAGTGCAGAATTTTGATCATGCTAAAGTTGTCTTGGATTATTTGTTAGAAAAATTTGAATTAAACCCTGATCAAATTATCACTACTGTTGGGAACCATGATATCCATGTTTTAGATCCGAGCCATGGTGATATGTCTGCCTATCAAGCATTTATTGCTCATTACAAACCGAAGAAAATTATTTTTCAAGATTCTATTCATCAAATTGTTGAATATCCAAACAAGGTTTATGTTGTAGAATTAAACTCGGTTTTTAATGCAGAGGGGTCCATTCATACTGATAGTACTAATAAGTATATTGTTAAACCATGTATACTTACTGATGAATCTATTGATTTAGTTGTCAATAATGTCCAAACATATGTTTCTCAACCTAATTTAATCATCATTGTTTCTCATTTCCCTTTAAGTATAAATGCTCGTGCTGAACAAATTACAGAAGAGCCCAACTGGGTGGAAAAGCAGCTCTGGAAACAAGGAAAATTTATCATGCAGCGAATTACCAATCATAGGTTGAATGATAATATTGTTTGTCTATGTGG
>JACVCQ010000134.1 GCA_016741945.1 Chitinophagaceae bacterium | reverse complement strand
TGACCGGCTAACAGGAAGTATTCACAGATCCCAGTTATACCAGCCAAATTGTGATCATGAACAGTGTACATATCGGTAATTATGGTGTGAAAGATTCTGATGTGGAGAGTGATAGCGTAAAGATTTATGGCTTGATCTCACGTAATCTTGAAGAACAATATAGTCGTATACAAGCCAATGGAAATTTAAACGATTATCTTAAAGCCAATCAAATTGTCGCGATTGATAACGTAGACACACGGGCCTTGGTAACACATATTCGTGCAAAAGGTGCGATGAATTGTATCATCTCATCTGAGATACTTGATGTTGAGGCATTGAAAAAAATGCTGGCAGATGTTCCTGATATGGATGGATTAGAATTGGCGAGTACCGTCAGTACCAAAGAAGAGTATGAAATGGGTGATGCGAATTCACCTTTGAAAGTTGCTGTACTGGATTTTGGTATCAAACGTCACATTCTTCAGTGTTTGGTTGATCGTGGTGCATATGTGCGTGTACATCCCGCTAAAACACCATTAAGCAGATTGAAAGAATTTAATCCCAATGGATATTTTATTTCCAATGGTCCCGGTGATCCTGCTGCGATGGATTATGCAGTGGATACCGTAAAAGGATTGCTGGCTGAAAATAAACCAGTATTTGGTATTTGCCTAGGTCATCAGTTACTGGCACTGGCCAATGGTATACCTACTTTTAAAATGCATCATGGTCATGGCGGATTGAATCATCCGGTAAAGAATATCATTACTGGTCAATGTGAGATTACCACACAAAACCATGGCTTTGGTGTAGATCCTGAAGCAGTACGCAATCATGCTGAAGTAGAGATCACACATGTTAACCTGAATGATCAATCTATTGAAGGTATCAGATTGAAGAATAAACCTGCTTTCAGTGTGCAGTATCATCCGGAAAGTACACCGGGGCCACATGATAGTCGTTATTTGTTTGATAACTTTATCTCTATGATGAAAGAAAGAATGAATTAATTCATTCATCAAGATCTATACTTTTGGGAATGGTCACAGTATGCTACAAACATCTGTGACCATTTTTTATTAACTTCGGTACATGAAGATCGCCATCATCAATGGTCCGAATTTGAATCTCTTGGGTCAAAGGGAAACATCTGTTTACGGAACGCAAAGCTTCGAAGACTTTTTTGAAGCACTCAAAACCCAATTCCCTACGGTAGAGTTTCACTATGTCCAGAGCAATATTGAAGGGGAACTGATTGATGCTATTCAAAATGTCGGGTTTTCGCATGATGGCATCATTTTAAATCCGGGTGGATATACCCATACTTCTGTTGCCATCGGCGATGCCATTGCAGCAGTGAAAGCACCGGTAGTAGAGGTTCATATCAGTAATGTACATGCACGTGAGGAATTCAGAAAATTGTCACATGTTTCAGGTAAAGCAGCCGGTAGTATCGTAGGCTTAGGTTTGAAAGGTTATGAATTAGCCATTCATTGGTTTTTGAGTAAATGACTGGTACGGTCTTTGCATTTTCAGCGACATCATGTATCAACAATATAGCAGAAAAGTTTTTTGGCTGATCATTATTAGCAGCATCATTAAACTGTTGGCAGCAGCTTTTTTGGAACTGGGTAATGATGAAGTGTATTATTGGACTTACGCAATACAGTCCGATTGGAACCATTTTGATCACCCACCCATGGTTGGCTGGTTGATACGATTGACAACATTCAATCTATTATGGGTAAATGAAGTAACTGTTCGTTTAGGGGCAATTATTTGCTCAGGCTTTGCTACCTGGATCATCTTTAAGTTAGGAAAATTATTAGATAGTGAACGAGTGGGTTGGTTGGCAGCCTTGATATATACTTTGTCTATTTATACCGGATTCATCGCAGGACTCTTCATCCTTCCGGATTCTCCTCAAATGCTCTTCTGGACAGCTTCTTTGTATATCATGGCTCATTTACTGTTGAAACGCGATGAGGAAAATCTCAGTGTATGGTTGTTATTAGGCTTAATGATTGGATTGGCAGCATTGAGTAAAGTACATGGGCTGTATTTGTGGGCAGGCTTTGGAACATTTTTACTGTTTAGTAGAATTCAATGGCTGACAAATTGGAGATTGTATGCGGGAGTGTTGGTTACAGTCATTTGCATTATCCCTATTTTTTATTGGAATTACCAAAACGATTTTATAACCTACCGGTTTCATTCGGAAAGGGTTTCCAATACCTCGCTTCGATGGGATATGTTGGGACAAGAAATAGTAGGAGAAGCATTGTATCAACATCCATTTTTATTTATTGTTATACTGGTCGGACTTTTTGTAGCTATCACCAATCGAATTCGATTTGCGAGAAAAAGAATCAAGCTTTGGTTGGGATGGATGAGTATTCCGATGATACTCATTTTTTGGACGGTATATTTATTCAATCAAACCTTGCCACATTGGGCGGGACCTGCTTATATACCCTTGTATTTTGTAGCGGCCATGTACCTGCAAAAAAGAACCAGCAGAAATGTGCCCATCATATTGCAAGCATCTTTGGGTCTGGTTTTGACAGTATTGATCACCGGAACCCTATTGATACGCTTTTCTCCTATCAATTTTGGCAGTCAACAAAAAGAGAATTTTGGAGAGTATTGTCCAACACTGGATATGTCGGGTTGGAAAGATTTTAGTACTGCTTTTGATGCTTTACGTAAAGCAGATATTACTGCCGGCACTATGAAAACAACAGATCCTTTGGTGGTGCATAAATGGTTTCCGGGTGGGCATCTGGAATTTTATACAGCTCGTACTACGGGAATTAATTTGGTGGGTATTGGTGCATTGCAGGATTTACACAAATTTGTTTGGCTGAATCAAGACAGACAGGTTTTGCAACCAGGCGCAGATGCTTATTATATTGTACCATCGAACTTGCCGGTAGATGTACAAAAAATAATGGAGCCATATTTTAATCGTATGGAAGCGCCAGTTGTAATCGATCAAAAAAGAGGGGGGAAGACGGTACGCTATTTCTATGTGTATCGTTTAAGAAATGCCAAACCCAATGCTACTGCAGTACTTCCTGTAGTCAACCATCACTGACCACTTGCCGGACTTTTTTGTGTGCTGTCTGCGGCAGGCTTGAATACAATATCATCAGGCTTGGTAGCGAATAATTTATCAAAGTCTTTTCTGTAAGAGATACTGGCTCCAAAACGATTTCTTCTTCCTATACCTCCAGCACTCGTATTGGAGATATCAAGACTGTTCTTATTGAATAAGATAGCCCTGAGTTTTCTGTCTTTCGATAGAATGAACTCTACATTCAAATCAGGAAGCCATTGAAAGTTTCCATTTTTTATTGCAGCTGAATTGCTTACATTAAAATCGAGATCACCACCAAATGTTACAATCATCTTATCTTGGAAGAAACTTTTCCCCAGTTTAAAGTTCACACGTGATCGATCGATTGTATTATTATTCAGTGTTGCCCCTGCAACATTACTAGTAATTTCATTGTTGCTGTACCAAGATGTTCCTAAATCAAATCGTAAACTTTTATCACCAGTAAGTTTATATAAAAAGTTAGAGAACATTTTATTGATCTCTTTGGTCAATATTTGTGATAATGTGTTAGCTCCGATGGTAGTTAATGAATTATTGGCTGCACTGCTTCCGCTATTACCTACACTGGGGGGCGCAAATGTGTTGAATACAATCAGGAAAGATACCTGTTTCAATATTTCGTTTTCATCATTTTCTAAGCGATTAATATATTGCGCCAATACATTATCAGTTTTAACCGGACTGCCTTGCGGGAAATCTAATCTGAAACGTATTTTAGGAGCCGTTAATTTGTCTCTAAGTTCAGCGATTACATATACTTCTCCGCGATAACCTTTTGTTGTGCCATCGACCTGTAGATTTGAAACAAGGTCATACATGGCAATTCTTTCTGCAGTATACTGTGCATCAATGCGAATATCTGCTTTAAATGGGTCGCCTGTCCATTCAATATAGTTACCTGCATTAGGCATTAATATGAACGGCTTTCTGATAAATGACTGGAAATTGAAATCGTAGTTTCCTTTTTCAATATTGTATCGACCTCTAATCGTTAAAGGTTCTGTGGTACCCGCACGAATTTTCAAACGTCCATTGCCGGTAGCTTTGATTACATCACCTGTTAGATCATCCAGAATTACATCGATTTGTGTTTTATTGGTGGCTGTAAGATCAAGATCAACTGTTAAATTAAATCCTGATTTATTCTTCGTATTCACCATTTCTGTACCATACTCTTTGAATACAATGAAATCTGCACTTCCACTTTCTCGTGTTATTGAGTTAGGAATATAAATATGAGAGCTGTCTGTTGATTCAGCTACCAATGTCATCTTTGCATTGGATTCAGGCCCTTTTAAACTAAATGTGCTTACCCTGCCAATGGCTCTTCCATAAAATTGTTGGTTGTCTTCCAGCTTGGTATCAATCAATAACAATTTATTGGTGGAAAGATCAAAGTCAAAAGCCATATCCTTAAAACCCCGTTCGTATAACTTACCTTTTACAAATCCGATATTTTTATACTGATCTTTTATGGTGAATTGTCCGAAATTAATTCCATCTTCTTCAAAACTAATATTTGCTGAATCAATGGTATAATATACTTGTGTATAGTCAACTTTTAATCCAGCATCTTGCAGTTTTATTTTTCCAAGTAAAGTAGGACTATTAGGATCACCGCTAATTGATAGCTTACCTTTTGCTTGCCCTTTTAAATCAGAGAAAATCCCGGTCAAGAACTGATCCAATAAATGAATACGGGTATCTCTGAGATCAATATCAGTATATAAAGGTTGTTGAATGGAATCTTTTACATTATATGATCCCTTTGCACTAAAATCAAAACCTTTATTGGCTGATTGAATATCAAAAGTGATAAGACCTGATTTACTATTATAACCTGATTTGATGTTGACAAGTCCTATAGAATCGTCATTGAACCGAAATTGCGCTGCTTTTAAATTTGCTTCAGCATTGAATTTTCCAAAAAAGTCACGCATTGTAATCTCGCCGCTGGTAATACCTTCTAGTCTGGGATCTTTTAGAAATGGACTAGTCAAATCACCTAAAATAACATTTTTTAATTTTACGACCAGATTATTGGTATTGCCTCCATCTTCTTCTTCTGTTTCTACTTCAATTTCCTGGAAGCCTTGTGTGAATTTTACATCCGTAGCTTTTATAAAATTTTTACGCAGTACGAGCTCTCCTTCTTTTTCTAGGTTCCACTTTTTTGTATTCAAAACAAATGAAGAGGGTAGGAATTGAATTCGAGCTCCATCTTCTAAAGTAGTTACATCCGCATTTAAACTTGCTTCATTTAAAGTATTGTCTGCACTGGTTTTAATGGATATAATAGAATGATCATTTTTTGCAACCACTGAAATATTTGTATTGGGGAAATTAAGACTGTCGTTAATCGTAATAGTGGTTATGTTTCCCTTGAGTGAAATCGTATCTAGATTTCCTCTTCCTTCCAATTGAATACCATTGAATCCATATTTATCAAAACGTCCATAAGGAACATTGGCGGATATTTTTAAGTCACTATTTCGTGTATCAATGCTTCCGGTGAGAGAGGCGTCATTAAATCCACTGATACTTTTGGTAAAAATTTGTAAATAAGGCTCTATATAATTAGTATTAATCTTGATATCAAATCTTTGATTCTGAGGAATCACTTTTGGTTCAGCAATATAAACAGGATAATAATGATGAAGAAATGATTGAATACTGGCAGGTAATTCTAGTATACTAAATTCACCACTAATGATAGCTTTTAGTTCATTACTACCTATACTGAGTATTTTAGTACGATCCTTTTGAATAGAACTAACATTTAATGAGTCAAAACTAATTTTATTGGATTCATCTTTAATGGATGCATTCAAAAATTTAGCAACACCATTAAAGTTATCAATATTGGTACCTGTGAAATTGGCATCTAATAACCCAGTGATATCAATATTCTCTTTGACAAAATTTAAAGCTTTTAAATTGGACTGTACCAAATCTCCTACAATATTGAAACTTGGGACTTCTTTCGATAAATCAATGATGACGGAACTGGTAAAATTTAAGTTAGGGTCATCAATTTCAAGTTCTCCGGCAAATGATTTTTTCTGGAAAGTTCCATTGGTGATGATATTAGAATAGGTATACCCGTTAAACTGTAAGGAGTCGATGGTTCCATTGACAGTTGTCTTTAAAAGATCAATATTAAAACTACTTCCTTCTATCCCGCCTTTGAAATTGACAAGTCCAAGTGCATCCGTATTTAAAAACTTACCAATATTAAATCTGGTGGTTTCAATCTCTCCCTTGTAGCTGGGTTCTCCTTTAGAAGGAAGTTGTAAACTAATATCAGTAGTTAGTCCGCCCAAAGCAGTACTGAAAACACCGGAAGTTACAAAGTTTTGTACGGTACCATTAAAGTTTCCTCTGTAAATAATATTTCCAAGTTCGGCAAGATTAGGGTCTTTAATATCTTTTAATGCAGGGATAAAACTTAGCAAATCATTGTAATTGGTGGATACAACGCTTTTAGTTAAAGAAATTTTTGTTGTATTGATATCCGGTAAACCTTTCATACTAAGTGTTCCGGACATTTTTGTATTATTACCGATTCGGCAAGAAAGATTTGTGGTAGTAAAATCAGTAACAGTACCTAAATAGTTGCCACTGATTTCAATATTTCTTTTTAGATTTTTGAGTTCAGGAGCAAAAAATGCAATATCATCACTATTAATTTTAGCGTCTCTAAATCGAGCTTCCATCACTACTTTATCGATGTATTAACGATATCCTTTATTGATGTCTGCTTACTTATTTCATTAGTATTGACCTATAGGCCCTTTATTTGTGCTTAGT
>JACVCQ010000133.1 GCA_016741945.1 Chitinophagaceae bacterium | reverse complement strand
TTGTCCTCATACTGCCGATTGACTAATTTTCCATCCACCGCTACTTGGATTCCTTTCACAAGGTATTTTTCAGCAAAGTCTGCCATTTTACCCCATGCTACTACTTGATGCCATTGGGTATCGGTTACTTTTTCACCACTAGCATCTTTATAGTTTTCCTTGGTAGCAAGACTCATACTAGCCAATTTTCTACCGCCTTCCATTTTTTTGATTTCAGGTGTCTGACCCAAATGACCGATCAGTTGTACCTTGTTTTTAATCATATTCATAGTAGATATTTTAATGAAAAAGTATTTGTACTATTTCAAAACGAATATCTGATCGATGAGAATTTATAGTCGGAATTTATCCGCTTATTTCCGTTTATAATCGCTTATGTTTCACGCGGTTTGTATGAGTTAAAGTGTCTGTTGATCATAAAGTCTTTTTAGGTGTAAATACGGTTTCATGGCTTGTACAAATACCTGTTTTTAAACGTGAAATACATATCATCATCAATTGCCGGTATTTTCATAGTATAAACTGATGCTTATGTCTATCAATATAAAATATTGCTTGACCTGCGGCCATTCTTTACGAGGAAGAGTAGATAAAAAGTTTTGTGATGATAATTGTAGAAGTATTTTTAATAATAAGAAATACATACACGAAAAAGGATGTGTAAAGAGAGTTAACCACTTATTACTGAAAAACAGACGTATTCTTGCTTCTTATGTAGATGATGCTAAGGAAACAGAAATGGTTCCGAAAGCTTTATTATATCATCGCGGATTTCATTTTAATTATTATACACATACCGCTATCAGTAAAGAAGGAACTACTTATTATTGCTGTTATGACCATGCATACCACTTAGTGTCAGAACAAGAATTACAAATTTGTAAAGTTGCTATCATGAAAGATTCAACGATTACTATTCCTGGTAACGAACCCTAACAGGCATAGAGATTATTTTGTTGGTATCTAATTTCATTGCAGCCGCTTTACTCAGTGCAATCACCTGTCCACTTCCAACCAAGCCACGATCAATGATTTTTACTGTCACCGTTTTCCCATTAAGTGTATGTGTCACTAATACTTTTGTGCCAAATGGCAGGCTTTTATGTGCTCCGGTATAACGTGTAGAATCATACTTTTCGCCACTTGCAGTAGTAAGTCCATGTAAAATGGCAGGAATGATGATTGCATGTCCAACCTCATTTCCCAAAGACCCAATATCCGGCATAGAGGGCGCAGTATGCTGTCTGGGTTTACAGGAAACCCCCAGCATTAACCATAACAATACATATTTTATTGAAGGACAAAACATCTTTAAAGCTACATACAAATCGTAAAATCATGGATATCATCAAATACTAGTACAAAAAAGCCGCAATGACTGATTGCGGCTTCTATTTATTAATGCAATAATTTTATGCAAAAGGGAACTTCACAATTTTGCCTTTTACAGGGGTATTACGAATCTCAATAAAGATTTCTGTATCTACGGTTGTGAACGCGGTATTAACATAACCTAATCCAATTGCCTTATTCAGTGAAGGTGCTTGTGTTCCTGAAGTCACTTTTCCGATAGTATTTCCGGCGGCATCTTTGATCAGATAATCATGACGTGGAATTCCTCTTTCGATCATTTCAAAACCAACCAGTTTACGGCTTACACCTTCTACTTTTTGTTTTTCCAAAATAGCTCTTGCCGTAAAATCTTTGGTGAATTTGGTGATCCAACCCAACCCTCCTTCTAATGGAGAAGTGGTATCATCAATATCATTACCATATAAACAGTAACCCATTTCCAAACGAAGGGTATCTCTTGCACCCAAACCAATCGGTTTCATTCCTTGTGGACCACCGGCAGCAAAAATGGCATCCCAAATTTTATCTGCAGCACCATCCACATCTTCAAAATAAATTTCAACACCACCTGCTCCGGTATAACCTGTTGCACTTACCAGTACATTGTCTACACCGGCAAATTTTCCTTTTGCAAATGTGTAGTATTTCAGATTCATGATATCCATATCGGTCAGTGGCTGTAATATCTTGGTTGCATTCGGACCTTGAATAGCTAACAAACATGTCTTGTCACTGATATTGTGCATCTCTACATGCTCTGTATTGAACTTGCTGATCCAGTTCCAGTCTTTCTCAATATTCGAGGCATTCACGACTAACATGTACACTTTGTTTTCTTCAATACAGTATACAATCAGATCATCTACAATACCTCCTTGTTCATTGGGTAAACAGCTGTACTGTGCTTTTCCATTACTGAGTTTTGAAGCATCATTGGAAGTAACACGTTGAATCAGGTCAAGTGCTTTATCACCTTTCAGGATGAATTCACCCATATGACTTACATCAAAAACACCGGCATTATTACGAACGGTTGCATGCTCATCGTTGATACCTGAATAACTGATGGGCATATTGTAACCTGCAAACTCGGCCATTTTAGCACCGAGCGCGATGTGTTTTTGTGTGAAGGGTGTATTTTTCATATGTATACTTTATCGTGGCGCAAAAATAAGAGAAAGGAAGATGGGAAATATATTTGTTTTATAACTTATACACGCCACTCATTCCTATTAATATTATCCTGAACTTTATATCATTGAGTGTCCATACATTTTTTTGATAGTTCAATTTATAGATAATCAAATATTATGATTATAAAAGATTTAATTGAGGAAGTAAGTAAAGACTTCAATAATCATTTACAAATAGCAGGAAATGATAGGATATTCTTTTCTGGCAAATTCGGTAAAGGAAAAACAACCTTTTTACAGGAATTTTTTAGGGAAAAGGAAGAAGACTATACTACAATTTTCCTTGACCCAGTCCATTATTCCATAGCTTCAACAGAAGATGTTCAGCGTTACATAAAATATGACATACTAATTTCCTTGCTGAGTAAAGGCATTGTATTGGATTTTTTTGAATTAACAGATAATGAGGCTTGGATGTATTATTTAGCAAAACATCCTAATGACTTAATCAAGCAATTATTAAAATTTATACCGAAAATAGGTAAATCATTACACAACTCAATTCAAGGTATTCAGAACTTAAACACACAAGTACAAAACTGTAAGTCTAAAATAAATCAGTTATCTGATGAAGCTAAAATATCAAATTTTATCGATGAAGTCGAAAGTGATCCATACTCGATTTACGAAAATGATATTATAACCCAAATCATAAGAAAGATTCTTGAATCAATTTCAAGTAATGGGGAATTAAAAAGAAAAACTGTTTTAATAATTGATAATTTAGATAGAATAGACCCAGATCATATTTTTAGAATTTTGAATATTTTTTCTGCGCATATTGATCATAAGCAGCATGGAATTACTACAAATAAATTCCACTTTGATCACGTAATTATTGTTGCAGATATGCAAAATATCAAAAGGTTATATCATTATAGATATGGCCCAAATGCAGATGCTACAGGATATTTTGATAAATTTATTTCAAAGGAAATTTTCTTTTTTCAAAATTATCAACAAATTTCCGAAGCCTGTGATCGAATCCTTTCTGAAGTAATGGTACATAATAATAGAACTATCGATACTCTATTTAAATATGGTTATAACACTTATGGAACTAGTTTAATCATTAAAGCTTTGATTTATCAAAATCAGCTTTCTCTTCGACAATTATTTCAATTTCATCAAGTTCCAATACATTTAAAAAAAGTAGAAATTCAACTTAACAAACACTTTACTAAGGTTGAATCTAGCATGATCCCCCTATTTGAAATGGATCTTTTAACAAGGCTTATGGGAGGATTTAGTAATCTTTATAATGCCCTCCAAGAGCTTATTGAAACAAATGTAGCGATACCGCATTTTCGTAATGCATTTGATGAATTGGTCGCATTTGAGTTAAAGGATATATGTTTATTTAATGAATTAGGCGATAAGGTTGTGAATTTTAATTTAAGAGATAAAATCTATACAGTTAAAAAAAGAGAAAATAGTAGAATAGTCAACTCTTTCTTAATTATTGATGATAAATATGGAAGCGAATTTGAACCAAGCTCTCATGATTTTATTTATCTATATTCAAAAATTTTACAGCTTTTTTATACTGAAAAACTTATTGAATAAACTTCATTAGGTTATTTACTACTTATGGAACGCGGTTGCTACACAATACGCATGACTAGACCCACAAATTAGAAACACCCTTTCTCCCTTTTCGGTCAATTCTTTAACAATGGTTACCAGTTGTCTATTGCGGATATCATTGGATATTGCCATCATTTGAGATAAATATCCGGGTAAAGCATATTCATCAGAAGTAGTTCGCCAATCGGGTCCTGTAGGAAAATACTTTTTCCATAAGCGATCTACATCTTCCACCGAACGAATGCTGTCTTGAAGTCCAACATACGACGCACGTTTCAAATACTCTTTGATAAAGCTTTCCGGAGAATCAGGCTTACCAAAACGTAGATTGCCGAAATAAGGGTTCAATATTTGCTGTAATGCAATTTGTTCTTTGGTAAAATAATGTTGCAATGAATCTGCCAATGCTTCTTTGGACAAATCCCAATTCATAACCTTTACCCCATCTTTATGTGCCAAAGCTTTTGCCCATCCGCCTTCTCCTAATTGTTTTACCGGATTCATAAATAGTGGTAAAAGAAATCCCAATCTACCTTCTACTAATGCAATAGTAGGATGAAATTCATTCCACAATTCCTCCATTTGGGGTATTTGTGGATCATTGGGATCTTTGGTATGTGTGGCGCCGAAGATCAATGCTCTTTTTTGTTTGATGATGAATGGCCGCACGTGTTCTCCCGTATATTTTTCAAAAGGAACAATGGAATCAGCCGTGTGATAAGATGATGTTGGAACATAATATTTTGGCGACTTCCAAGCCATCAGATAAATAATAGCGAGTAGCAATACAATCACAAAAATGGATCTCAAAAAAAATTTTTTCATACAGATGATTTTATGGCGGTTTCAATGAATGACATAAGTATGCCACCCTGCATTAACCACCGGTTAATTTTTGCTTGCAAGTGGATTGATCATCTATGTGCAGTAGGGGAAATTAGCGCTGAGCCTGATCCGAAGTAAGGATGATTTTAACTTGGTCTGCGATTCGTTTTACACGATCATATGCAACTTGGTCATTTTCATCTTTATCAAATCGAATTTTAAGACGCCCCTTTTTAAGTCTTAGGAACAACTTATCATCGTCACGAATAGTAAGTGTTGTAGAATGATTGTTTTCATTGTAGGAAGAACCATCCAATTCTTCTTTGATGATACGAGCCACATCATCTGTTTGAGAACGTTTGAATCTAGCATCGACTCTCAATTGTCGATCCGATTCTTTCACCGTAATAGAAACCCTACCATGTCTTACCCTGTCTGTTTCATAATGTATACAGCCTGAAAGCAACATGATAAAAAGACAGATAGCTACTACATATTTCATTTTCATGCCGGAAGTTTTAAGGGTTAAGCGGATTTTTGAAGAGAAGGGAAGAACCTCATCATGAGAACAAGACGAGGTTCTTATTTTTCCCAACTTCAACCGTCTTTAATATACCATTTGCATCATCAGTAAGCGGGAAGCCTCAATAGGCAAGTGCTGTTCTGATTTGCTTTCTGTTACATTACTGTTTTGTACAGTCTCTTTTTTGTAACGATAGCGTGTGGTATCAATAGGTTTTTCTAATTCTTTTTTCAGTTCTTCTGCTTCTTTTTGCTTACGCTCATACTCTTTCTGCAGTTCTTCTTTGCTCTTCTTGTATTGCTCAATTGTTTTCGATTTATCATCTACATCATAAGTTCTATCGCTATCACGATATTCTTCTTTATTTACTCTTTCCAATCCACCGGGTGTCATGATATATTCTACATCAGAACTCCAGCTTTCATAATCATTGTTCCACTCTTCTTCCCAATCCCAGTCGTGATTAGAACCCAGACTAAACCAATTCAATCTTCTGGAAACATTTCTTTCGATGAGGATTCTTTTTCCAACAGGTACTTGAATTGTTACCTGTACACCTTGGTTACGGAAACGTGTTCCTTTTTTCAATGAGAAACCGCGATCTAACCAAATGGTACTGTCTAATTGATTGATGCCGTAAGAAATCTCTTTGATATTATTCAAAGCAGTTCCTTCATCCTTACCACTGCTGTATTTGAAAGCAGAGATATGGTATGCAGAATCCTGACTTTTTACGATACGTACTCTTACATTATTCAGGAAAAGACTATCATCATTCATACTTACAATACCATCCATTCTAAACCAACGACCATATACTTTCACTTTGGTATCCGGTACTTTGATGATGAGTTTACCGGTTGTAGGTTGTTGAATACTGAATTCCTGTTTTTCTCTTGCTCTTGCATCGAAATTGGTAGCGATTGAATATACGAGGATACCACCGCAGATCAAACCGATGAACCATAAACCACCGAAAGTGAATCCGAGATAACGGCTACCTGATTTTACACCCATGATGCGGCGAATCAACCACGTAATAAATGCAACTACCGGAACACCCAAGAATAATAAGAGTGTTGCCCATGCTAGGAAGTTTTGTCCAAAACCTTCCAAGAAGAAGTTCTTTAGCGGGAATACACCTACACCGGCAAACATCAAAGCTAAAACAGTAACCAGTAAAGCAAAAGCCAATATACCTGCAATGAATAAAAAGAATGCTTTGAATAAGATGGCTATGATACCACCCAATCTTCTACCACCTCCTTTCAATGCTGATCCGGTTTCTGCATTGAACTGCTGACTTTTTTGTCCTACAGTCTGACCAAACTCTTGTCCGAATTGAGTCGCTTTATCTTTGAACTCACCACCCCATTTTTCTCAACGACTTTTAAAGCCTTCCAGATCTTCCTGAATGGTCTTTTTAATGGTATTTAGGTCGACTTTTTCGCCACGCATTTCTAGTTTTTCA
>JACVCQ010000132.1 GCA_016741945.1 Chitinophagaceae bacterium | reverse complement strand
CCTGTAAAGCAAGCGGACAATTAGGTTATGCAGGTCATCCCGAAAGAATTAAACGGGTAAAAGAAAGCCATACCGCCAAATTCCTATAAATAATGAAGCCACAGATTCAACAGCCTAAGCTGTTGAATCTGTGGCTTCATTATATTTTTCTATCTAAGTCGATCTACACTCTTCACCAGCTTCTCATCTTTATTGATACCGATTATAGCCATAATAAAGAAAATGGGTATTGCAAAACTGCATACAGCACTCAAAGCAATAGCGCCGGTATCATATTTTTTAGTGAATACAAAATACAGTACAATATTCAAGATGCTTACAGCCATTCCAGCTAATGCAATCTTGAGTTGTAGGGGTCTGTTATTGTACAAGAATATAGATACCATTGCAACTATTGCAGCTGCGATAGTGAGTATGAGTATCAACAAATGACTCATAGCAGTAAATTTTTCTGCAGCAGTAGCACCAACACTGCCTACATAAAAAGGCATTTTCAAAGTAGCGAACCCACAAATAGATGCTGCTAATAACCACAATGATTGTACACGTTGTATCATAATATTTCTTTTAGCGAAAAATTCTTTTAAGACTTGTTCCCTGTTGCCTCATTCTTGAATCTTATTTATGGCATTTCCGGATACAAAGAGAACTGCGACATGAAATTATTCACCTGCTTTTTGATATCTTTTAGTTTCAATTCATCATCAGCGTTCATCAAAGCCTGGTCAATTGAATTTACAACAAATTCCATATCCTTCTCAATCATACCCCGCGTGGTAATTGCAGCTACTCCAAATCGAATACCCGATGTAACGAAGGCACTTTTATCATCATACGGCACCATGTTTTTATTAGCAGTAATATCAGAATGTCCTAATACTTGTTCAGCTTTTTTACCACTGATATTTTTATTTCTTAGATCAATGAGCATCAAGTGATTGTCAGTACCCCCACTAATAATCTGATAGCCTCTATCAACGAAAGCTTTCGCCATGGCTTGAGCATTCTTTTGTACTTGTTGTTGATAGTTTAAAAATTCATCTGTCAAAATTTCTCCAAATGCAATTGCTTTTGCAGCAATTACATGTTCTAACGGGCCACCTTGTGTTCCGGGAAATACGGCCATATCAATGAGATTACTCATCATGCGTAAATTTCCTTTTACGTCTTTTAAACCAAATGGGTTTTCAGTATCTTTTCTCATCATGATAACACCACCTCTGGGTCCACGCAGAGTTTTGTGAGTGGTAGAAGTTACAAAATGACAATGATCAAAAGGATCAGACAATAAACCTTTGGCGATTAATCCTGCCGGGTGAGCGATGTCGGCCAGCACAAATGCTCCTATCTCATCTGCTACCTTCCGAATGCGGGCATAATCCCAATCTCTGCTATAGGCACTTGCACCACAAATAATGAGCTTGGGTTGAACAGTTCTTGCTTTTTCTTCCAGCATTTCATAATCTACCAACCCATCTTCTCTTTTCACACCATAAAAATGAGGCTCATATAATTTGCCGCTAAAATTAACAGATGAACCATGTGTAAGGTGTCCGCCCATACTCAGGTCAAGCCCTAAAATCTTATCACCGGGTTGCAATATCGCCAACATTAATGCTGCATTGGCTTGAGCTCCACTGTGTGGCTGAACGTTGGCATACTCAATATTGAATATTTGTTTAAGTCTATCAATGGCTAATTGTTCAGTTTGATCCACAATTTCACAACCACCATAATATCTTCTACCAGGATAACCCTCAGCATATTTGTTGGTCATTACATTGCCCATGGCCTGCATAACTTGTAAACTGGTAAAATTTTCTGAAGCAATCAACTCAATGCCACGGCGTTGACGTTCTAATTCCTGTTTAATGAGATCGAATACAAGGGTATCTCTTTGCATGATGAAGTATTTGATGCAAATATAAGAAGCTATGAGCTACGAGCTGCTAGCTTCTAGCTCCTAGTAATTCATTAATGTAAGAATATGCAATGAGTAATTATTATAATGTTACATCCTTTATTTGCTCGAAGCTAGTAGCTCGAAGCTCGCAGCTTTGGCCTCAGCCAAATATCCACACCACTTGCCCAATGACCAGATTTTCCTATTTTCGACCTCTTGACGAGTAAGTCTGCTTCCGGTTGGAGCTGTTGTAAGCATGGTGCGAATGGACTCGTCAAAAATAATCTCCCATGAAAGCAATCATACCAGTAGCGGGTGCAGGAACCAAACTTAGACCGCATACTTATACACAACCTAAGGCCTTGATTCCTATTGCAGGAAAAACCATTCTCAGTTATATTGTTGATCAACTAAGAGAAGCCGGCATTAATGAATTCATCTTTATAGTAGGATACTTGGGTGAAAAAATTCAAGATTATGTAAAGCAGACCTATCCGGATATGACTGCTCATTTTGTTTTTCAGAATGAACGTCAGGGTACAGGACATGCTATTGAATTGACCAGAAATATTGTAGGTCAGGATGAAGTGTTTGTTGCACTTGGTGATACTATTTGTGAGTATGATGTAAAGGAAGTAGTGAATAGTCCTTACAGTATGTTAGGTATCAAAAAAGTAGATGACCCCAGGAATTTTGGTGTTGCTTCTATAGGGGATGATGGTTTTATTGAACAAGTAGTTGAAAAACCATCTATTCCAAAGAGTAATATGGCATTGGTAGGTTTATATAAAATAAAAGAAACCCATTTTCTGTTTGAATGCTTGCATCATCTCTTTACACAGGATATTAAAACCTATGGAGAATATAATTTAACAGATGCATTGGATTGTATGATCAAACGCGGTGCAAAGTTTCAGTCATTCAAAGTAAAGAATTGGTTTGATTGCGGTAAGAAAGAAACTTTATTGGAAAGCAATGCTACCCTGCTGAAAAAGTTCGGAGGTAATATTGTAGATGGACACGATTTCAAAGATACCATCATCATTCCACCTGTGAGTATTGCGCCAGGTTGCGATATTGCTAACTCCATTATTGGTCCACACGTAGCCATTGGAGCCAACACCACCATTAAACATTCCATCGTAAGAGATAGTATCCTCGGATCTTATACCAGTCTCTATGAAGTAGTCCTCGACAATTCACTCATCGGCAGTGATGCATCTGTAAAAGGCTTGAGTAGGAGTTTGAATATTGGGGATAATACGGAGATTGATTTTGGGTAGCAGATAGCTTATGGGTCATAGCCAATAGGTATAAATACTTAGTAGAAATGCTTGTTTGTTGAATAGGATTGATCACTAATTTTATTCCATGGCATTTCGATTTGAAGGATTACAAATATGGTATCAAGCACTCGAATTATCTGTTGAAGTCAATGATTTGGCAAAGACTTTTCCCCCATTTGAACTTTATAGTTTATCAAATCAGATGAGGAGGGCTTCAGACTCTGTTGTATTAAATATCGCAGAGGGATCTACTGGTCAAAGTAGATTAGAATTCTGTCGCTTCCTTAGATATGCATTAAGATCAGGCATTGAAGTTGTTTCTTGTTTTTTTATTGCTAAGGCGAAAGGATATCTTTCAGATGAAGTCTTTCAAAAATTTTATGCCAAGTATGAGCATTTATGTAAGATGATTACGAACTTTCAAAAATCACATCAATAACTATATGCTATGAACCATAAGCTATCAACAAACAGACTCACTAGCCTATTCTCCACCCGCTACCCCCTCATCCAAGCAGGCATGATATGGGCGAGTGGGTGGAGGTTGGCGAGTGCGGTGAGTAATGCGGGTGGATTGGGCTTATTGGGTGCGGGGAGTATGTATCCGGATGTATTGCGTGAACATATTCAAAAATGCAAGGCAGCAACAGATCAACCATTTGGTGTGAATGTGCCTTTGTTGTATCCGGATATTGATCAGTTGATGTATATTATTATAGAAGAAAAAGTACCGATCGTTTTTACCAGCGCCGGTAATCCTAAAACATGGACCGGATTTTTGAAAGAACATGGCATCAAGGTTGCGCATGTAGTGAGTAGCAGCAAGTTTGCTAAGAAAGCCGAGGAAGCAGGTTGTGATGCTGTTGTGGCAGAAGGATTTGAAGCAGGTGGACATAATGGTAGAGAGGAAACAACAACCATGGTTTTAATACCTGCTGTACGAGCAGCTGTTAATATTCCGGTGATAGCTGCAGGAGGTATTGCCACTGGTACACAAATGTTGGCAGCAATGGTATTGGGAGCTGATGGCGTTCAGGTAGGAAGTAGGTTTGTATGTACACCCGAAGCCTCATCACATCCTGCGTTTAAAGATGCAGTCATTGCGGCAGGTGAAGGTGATACTCAGTTGGCGATGAAAAAAGTTGTGCCTGTACGACTGTTAAAAAACAAATTTGCAGAAGCAATTAAAGCGGCAGAGCTGCGTGGTGCTTCTGAAGAGGAATTAAAAGAAATATTAGGTAGGGCTAGGGCCAAAAGAGGAATGTTTGAAGGTGATATGGAAGAAGGTGAATTGGAAATTGGACAAGTAAGTTCACTCATACATGAAATCAAACCTGCAGCAGCCGTGGTTGAGGAAATAATGATGGAGTGTAGGTCAAAATTTGAAAACCTGTCTACCGACAGGCAGGTTTGAAAATTTGAATCCGCCTAGGCGGACAAATTAATTAGTCTTTGTGCAAATAAAAGGAGTTAGCCTGTGATGTGCAGGTGACTACCAAATCATTGATGCATACATGTTCAGGTAAAGTGGCTGTGTAATAAGTAATGTTGGCAATATCTTTAGCTTGTAATGCCTGATACCCATCATAGACTGCATCTGCTTTAGATGCATCTCCTTTGAATCTTACTAATGAAAATTCTGTTTCGGCAGCACCGGGATGAATCGTTGTAACTTTAATATGGTGAGGCAGTAGATCTATCCGCATAGCTTTACTGATGGCGTCAACCGCATGTTTACTCGCACAATAAGCATTGCCATCTTTGTATACTTCTTTCCCCGCAGTAGAACCCATATTGATGATATGCCCTTTTTTTCTACTGATCATAAATGGCAAGATGGCTTTGGTAACGTACATCAAACCTTTCACATTGGTATCCATCATGGTATCCCAGTCATCTAGTTGGGCATTTTCAAAACTGTCTCTTCCCAGTGCCAGTCCAGCATTATTCACCAGAACATCTATCGCTTGCCATTCTTCAGGTAGATTATTGAGTGTATCTGTCACTGTTTTTCTGTCTTGAACATCAAAAGCCAGCGATAATACTTGAATAGCATATTTGGTTTGTAAATCGGATGCAATGGTATCTAATCTTTCTTTTCTTCTACCTGTAATGATACAGTTCCATCCAGCAGCAGCAAACGTATCAGTAATGGCTTTTCCGAAACCGGATGTAGCGCCGGTAATGAGTATGATTTTTTTCATGGTGTAAAGTTAAGGGGGCAGATAGCTAATAGGCCATAGCGTATGGTAAAAATGAATAAGTAGATTCTTCAATAAGCTATTTGCCATGAACCATTTGCCATAAGCTATGGCCTATTAGCTATTCCTATTCGCCAGAACCATTACCTAATCAACACAATCGTTCCCTTTTTATATATACGATTACCCAATTGATCGGTGCCTACGGCTTCGAATACATAGGTTCCCGGTGGTTGAGAGGTGCCGTTAAAAGTACCATCCCAGCCTTTTCCTGTTTGATTGGTCGAGAATAGTAATTGTCCCCATCGGTTATAAATTCTGAAGTATTGTAATGTTGCAACACCTACGCCTACGGGTCGTATTATATCATTTCTTCCATCTCCATTGGGTGTAAAAGCTGAGGGTACAAAAAGATCAGGGCCTGTTTTAAAAACACGAACAATCACATCATCTTCATCATAACAACCACCGGCACCAATCGCACGAACAATATAACGTATCGAATCAATGGTTTCAGGTAGTGTAACGATTGGCGAAGCAATGGTTGGATTATCCAATCCTGTAGTAGGGGTCCATAGATAATTAGTACCACCTTCTGCCGATAGTTGTACCGGTCTTCCGGCAACCACAAAAGTATCTCTACCTGCATAAGCAGTAAGAGGCTGAGTGACAAAAATGGTTACGGTATCTCGAACAGGTTTATTACAACCTAAGGTATCAATTGCGGTAAGAATATATTGTGTGGTTCTAGATGGACCTGCGATTGGAAACAATGTATTGGCATTAATCAATGAAGAAGAAGGAGACCAGTTAAAAGCGGCACCTACAATAGATCCTCCCAATTGCACACGATCACCAAAACAAATCGTAGTATCACTTCTTACTGTGGCTTGTGGATAAGGCAACACTTTTACAAATACAGAATCTCTATCCTGACAATAACCCAAATTAGCGGTTACATAATACATGGTATTGACCAATGGTTGTACTATTGGATATTTGATGTTACCCGGAATGATTACTCCGGTAGAAGTAGTCCATTGATAACTCAGCGCATCACTGACCGGACTCAATGTGAATTGATCGGTGCGACATATACTTGTATCCAATCCAAGTTCAACATCAATAAAGTCAAGTACGTTCACCGTAACAGTATCGGTATTGATACAACCATTGTCATTGATCGTAATAAAATAACGAGTGGTATCAACCGGATATACAATGGGGTTGGGTGTATTGATATTCAACATGCGGGCCAAACTCGCGGGTCTGTCTGTCGTCCACGAAACTGTTCCGTTGCCGATGGTACTTCGTAAAGTGAGGGTATCAATACTGCATATCAAAGTATCTCGAAATGCAAGATTGACGAGAGGTTTATCGCGTATGATAATGGGTTTGGTGATGGAGTCAATACAACCTTTGCTATTGGTTGTTACCAATTTTACCTGAACCGTTTGGGGAGTTGTATATTTCCAAGCGGTATCTTTTCTTCTGGATGTATCGGCTGCAGTAGTAAGATCACCGAGATCCCAGCGCCAACTATTCACAACGCCGTACTGCGTTGTAGTAGCA
>JACVCQ010000131.1 GCA_016741945.1 Chitinophagaceae bacterium | reverse complement strand
GTAGCAGCGTGGATCAGTGCAGATACCGGAGTAGGGCCAGCCATTGCGTCTGGAAGCCAGGTATATAAAGGTATTTGAGCGCTCTTACCCATAGCCCCTATAAATAACAAAACAGTGATGGCTGTAATATCGAATGATGAAAGCTCTGATACCCGTGAAAACACATCTCCATAAGTTACTGTTCCCAACTTGAACAACAACCAAAAGACCGCCAAAAGAAAACCAAGATCACCGATGCGGTTCATTACAAAAGCTTTCTTAGCTGCATAATTGTATTGATCATTCTTAAACCAATATCCAATCAACAAATAAGAACAAAGACCCACACCTTCCCAACCAATAAACATGATTACATAATTGGATCCCAATACCAAAAGCAACATGGAGAATACAAACAAATTCAGATAGGCAAAATATCTTCCGAAATGCTGCCCCTCTTCTTCATGCATGTAAGCAGCAGAATACAGGTGAATTAAAAATCCGATACCTGTAATGACCAACAGAAACAAAGAAGACAACTGATCAACCTGAAAGGCAAATGGAATTTGAAAATCAGCTGCTCGAATAAAAGAAAACAGTTCAACAGTTGTTGCACCATTCGCCTTTACATCAAAAAACACCAAGAGGCTCACAACAAATGAAGCGAGCATCACGCCACAACCAATGATGCTAATCATTGATTTAGACAATGACTTTCTTCCCAGTCCATTGATCAGGAAACCGATCAAAGGAAAAAGTGGTACCAAATAAACAAGTTTACTCATAGCCTTGCTCCCTTGCGGGACTTTTACACTTCATTATTGAAGTATGATCATGAATCAGTTCTGTGTCTTTCAGAAAATATTAATTCTTCAAACGATTTAAGAAATTAATATCGACTGAATGTATGTTACGATACATCATTACGATAATGGCCAATCCCACACTCACTTCCGCTGCCGCCACTACCATGATAAAAAATACAAATAGTTGTCCGTCAATACCCGCTGTTGTAGCTGCGTCGGTTGCCAATGCAGTACCATGATGCATTTTAGAAAATGCTACCAGTAATAAATTTACAGCATTCAACATCAGTTCAATGCACATAAAAACAATGATCGCATTTCTCCGTGTAAGCACTCCAATGATTCCAATGCTGAAGAGCGCTAGACTTAAATAGATATAGTATTGTATTGGCATAGCTTATAGCTTATAGTCCATGGTCCATAGTCCATGGAAATTTTTTTATTCATACCATGGACTATGGACCATGGACTAAAATTCTCTACTCCTTCTTCCCAATCACCACAGCCCCCACCATCGCGCTTAAAAACAGTACGCTGCTGATCTCAAATGGAACTACATAATTATTGAACAAGGCTCTACCCAAATTTTTGATCAGTCCAATATCTCCGGTTCCTACCAAAGCCTCTTTACCTTGGAAATCTGCAGCCTGACGAACAAGAGATCCCATGACCATCAGAAAACAGCCGCCGGAAATGGCACCCGCCATTTTCATCCAAATATGTTTGTTAGGTTCAGACTCCTTATTAAGGTTCATCAACATGATTACAAAGAGGAAGAGTACCATAATGGCACCTGCATAAACAATGAGATTCACAATTGCAAGAAACTGTGCATTCAATAAAATATAATGGCCTGAAATGGCAAAAAACACCGCAATCAACCACAATACACTATGTACAGGATTTCGGCTTACCAGTACCATGATAGCTGAGAAAACAGCCAGTGCCGACAAAAAGAAAAACATGATCTGTGTTATACTCATTGGTGTTTTAATTAGGTTTTATAATAAGTTGTAAACAATACAACTAATTATTCTTTATTGCAATCCTTTAGCCTTTGCATATGCTTCCGGCTCTGTTGTAGGATTGGGTATCAATAACTCTTCTTTTCCATAAATAAATCCTTTCCTAGTAAAATTGGCCGGAGCAAATGTTTCACTCAAATAAATGGCGTCTTTGGGACAAGCTTCTTCACATAGTCCACAGAAAATACAACGCAACATATTGATCTCATATTTAGCGGCATACTTTTCTTCACGGTATAAATGCTCTTCATTGGGCAATCTTTCTGCGGCTTCCATAGTAATGGCTTCTGCCGGACAAGCAACAGCGCATAACCCACATGCAGTACAACGCTCACGACCTTCTTCATCTCTATTCAACACATGCAATCCCCTGTACACCGGACTAAACGGGCGTTTTTCTTCCGGATAACGAATGGTGGGCTTTTTCTTGAAGATATGACTGAAGGTAATGGCCATACCCTTCAGAATCGCCGGTATATACAGTCGCTCCATGAAGCTCATTGGCTTCCGACTCACTTCTTGTACCCTGTTTGTTAATGCCTGCATATGTTCTATCCCTGAGGGATGTTTAATGTTTGCAAAAATATTTTTCTAACCTATTGATGCCAAGTTTATCAGTGAATAGTCAGTAGTGAGTAGTGAGTTTTTTATTTTTGAATCTTCTACTCACTACTGACTATTCACTATTATCACGCCCCCGCTTTCCACAAAATCAACGCCCCTGTAATCAGCATATTCGCTAATGCCAATGGGATCATGGTTTTCCATCCCAAATTCATCAGCTGATCATAACGGAAACGCGGAATCGTCCAGCGTATCCACATGAAAATGAAAATAAAGATTACAATCTTCGTTAGTAATGCACCCACCCCTAATAATGCCGCAATATTGGGTGCTAATGTTGATTCATCTAGGAACGGTATATCATACCCTCCGAAATACAAACAAGCCATTACTGCACTGCTCATGATCATGTTCACATATTCAGCGAACAGATAAAAGCCCAACTTCATAGATGAATATTCCTGGTGATATCCGAAGTTCAATTCATTTTCTGCTTCAGGAAGATCGAAAGGTGTACGATTACATTCAGCCAATGCACAAATAAAGAAAATAAAGAACCCTAGTGGCTGATAGGCAATATTCCAGAGATTCCCATCTGCCATTTGTTCTCCTACAATACTTTTCAAACTCAATGAGCCGGATAACATTAATACAGCTATCAATGAAAGCCCCATCGCCAATTCATAACTAATGGCTTGAGAAGCTCCACGTAAAGCTGCCATCAAAGAGAATTTATTATTGGATGCCCATCCTCCAATCATAATGCCGTACACACCCATACTCACTACACCAAACACATAGAGGATTCCAATATTGATATCTGCAATTTGCAAGTCGATCTTTCTGTCAAATAACTCAACATGACTACTCCATGGGATAACAGCACAAGTCATCAAAGCTGCAGTCATCGCCAAACCCGGACCTAGAATAAATAAGACTTTATTGGAAGTATTGGGTATGATTTCTTCTTTCATGATCAACTTCAATCCATCCGCAAATGGCTGAAACAATCCAAAAGGACCTGCACGGTTAGGGCCGGGTCTGTCTTGCAAAACAGCTGCTACTTTTCTTTCTGCGAAAGTGGTGTATAAGGCAATGCCTAGGCTACCAAACACAATTACTGCGATCAGTACCAGTTTTTCAATCAATAATGCCCAATCAAAAGCAAGTAGTGTCATGATTTAGAATTCAATTAGTCGTTATTCTGATTAAATACTTTGGAATGAGCCGGTCCATCGATCAGACTCAATTGTACTTCCGGTTTATTTACTTCACTTACTGAATGAATATCCATCAGCAGTTTAGGTTTACGCCCGTCATTCACTGCTTCAAAGGTTTCAGTAGGCATCTGAGTGCCTACTTTACCTGCATAATGTCCTTGTGAAATCACAGAGTGTCTATTGATCAAACGAGGGCCTTCGATCACCCAATCGCTTGTTTTTTTCTTTTCGAAGCGACAAGTATTACAAATCCATCCGGGCTTTCCATCAGGCGTATCTTCTACTTCACCCCACTCATCTTTTCTGGCTGTAACACGAAATACTTCATCGCCTCTGTTCCACAGTGTAACACGACCGCTACATGTTGGACAATCTCGATGCGCATCCACAGGCTTCAGGAACCATACCCTATTTTTAAAACGGAATGTTTTATCGGTAAGCGCACCTACCGGACAAACATCGATTACATTACCGATGAAATCATTTTCAAGACTTTTCTCGATGAATGTGGCGATCTCTGCATGATCTCCGCGATCCAATACACCATGCTCACGTTTTTTGGTGAGTTGATCAGCCGTGAATACACAACGGTAGCAAAGAATGCAACGCGTCATATGTAATTGAATGTATGGGCCGATATCGTGTTTCTTAAATGTTCTTCTTTGGAATTCGTAACGTGTGCCTTCTTTACCGTGCTCGTAGCTGAGATCTTGCAAATGACATTCACCTGCCTGGTCACAGATAGGACAATCCAAAGGATGATTCAACAAAAGGAATTCAACAACACCTGCTCTAGCATCGAGCACTTTTTCACTGGTGATATTTTTTACTTCCATACCATCCATCACAGTAGTACGACAAGACGCCACCAGCTTAGGCATGGGCCTTGGATCTTTTTCAGAACCTTTGCTTACTTCCACCAAACAGGTACGACATTTACCACCACTTCCTTCCAGCTTGCTGTAATAACACATAGCCGGGGGTGCTACATCACCGCCGATCTTACGTGCAGCATTCAGAATTGTTGTTCCTGCCGGAACTTCAATGGTGATGTTGTCGATCGTTACTTTAAACAATTGTTGTTGGTCAGACATAATATTAATTCAAAATTAAAAAGTCAAAAGTCAAAATTAAAAAGTCAAAAAAAATCCTGACGATGACTATTTTACGTTTATGATGATTGAAGCAATGATATTTCACAATTCATTTGCTTCTTTGATCAGTTCGTTTATTTTCTCCTTCATTCAATTCAAAAGCATCAAATTCAATATCCATTTTTTGAATTTTTATTTTTGTCCGAAGGACTCCTTCGGAGACTTTTTAGTTACCCTACCGGTACATGTATCGGATCAGCATAATGCGCCAACCCATAATTCCTCTTCTGTGATTCTTCTGGATTCAGCACATGCCATTCGAATTCATCTCTGAAATGTCTAATCGCTGCTGCTACAGGCCATGCTGCGGCATCACCTAATGGACAAATCGTATTTCCTTCGATCTTGCGTTGGATATCCCAAAGCAGATCGATATCACTCATCTTTCCATTTCCGTATTCGATGTTCTTGAGAATCTTTTCCATCCATCCCGTTCCTTCTCTACAAGGTGAACATTGACCGCAACTTTCATGTCTGTAGAAACGTGCCAATGATAATGTATGACGAACCACACATTGATCTTCATCCAATACAATGAATCCACCAGAACCCATCATGGAGCCACTGGCAAAACCGCCATCAGCTAAACTTTCGTAATTCATGTAACGGGTTTCTCCCTTCGCTGTTTTCAACAAAAGATTGGCAGGAAGAATGGGCACTGAAGAACCACCCGGAATACAAGCTTTCAATTTTTTTCCGTTGGGAATACCACCACAATACTCATCACTATAAATAAATTCTTCTACGGAAATGGTCATATCGATCTCGTAAACACCGGGTTTGTTGATATTACCACAGGCACTGATCAATTTTGTTCCGGTTGATCTACCTACACCAATCTTTGCATATTCATCACCACCCATATTGATGATTGGCACCACCGCAGCCAATGTCTCCACGTTGTTCACAACCGTAGGTCTATCCCATACACCTTTCACAGCAGGGAATGGAGGTTTAATTCTTGGGTTACCACGTTTACCTTCCAATGATTCGATCAATGCAGTTTCTTCACCACAGATATAGGCACCCGCACCTCTTTGTACATGGATATTGCAATCAAATCCACTACCTAAAATATTTTTTCCAAGAAAGCCATTGTTTTTGGCTTCTGTGATGGCTTGCTCCAAAATATCAACGATCCATGCATATTCCCCACGGATGTAGATATACGTATCATTACTTCCCAATGCAAAAGAGGAAACGATCAACCCTTCAATCAATAAATGAGGAATGAATTCCATCAAGTAGCGGTCTTTGAATGTTCCGGGTTCACTCTCATCGGCATTACATACCAAGTGACGAGGTACACCTTCAGGCTTTGCAATAAAGCTCCATTTCATTCCGGCAGGGAAACCCGCGCCACCACGACCACGAAGACCACTTTTTTTCACTTCTTCCACAATGGCTTCCGGACTCATTTCCTTAAGTGCTTTCTCAACACTTCTATACCCACCTTCTCTCCGATATACATCGAAGTAGCGGATACCTTCTACATGTGCCTTTTCCAGTAATAATTTTTTACTCATATCCTCATATCCCTTTCGGGAATTTTAAATACTATTCAACTACTGTTTTCTCAATTCGTATTTAGCTGCGAGTTCTCCGGTAATTCTGTTACCGCTCATATCCAATTGAATCAACTTGCCTTCTCCAACAAAATATTGATTCGGTCCTTCTTTGATACTTCCCAAACTAATAGTAGAACCGCTGATCCATGTCCATTTACCCGATGCAGTAAAGCTGTTATCTTTCTTACCCAGGTATTTGATAACCCTGGAATAGCTTGAGTCTGATTTTAATTCAATGGTTGTTTCCATGCCTTCACAATCTGCACAGGGTAATACTCCTTTATACGTTCCCACCACATCCAATGAGTTTTGAGCGGTTGCACCGTCAACAATTTTTGTCACTGTGGAATCTTCTACCACAACCGTTGTTTTCTCCACCACTTCTGTATTGGATACTTCACCACAAGCAGTAAAGAAAACTGACACTAGAAATATGTAGATCCAATTTTTCATCTTGTTAGTTTAAGCTCGCGGCTGTTCTTCTGCATTCGTCAATGATAGCGTCTACTTTTTCTCTGGTTAAGTGTTCACGATAGTGTTTACCCAGTTGCATCATGGGAGCATATCCACATGCACCTAAGCATTCTACTGTTTTCAATGTAAACATGCCATCGACTGTTGTTTCTCCGGGTTTGATACCCAGTTT
>JACVCQ010000130.1 GCA_016741945.1 Chitinophagaceae bacterium | reverse complement strand
ACTCCAATCTCGGTATTCTTCAACTTTAAAAGCTTATCCAGCGCAATGCTTTGGGCCTCGGTTCTTGGAAAACCATCAAACAAAAAGCCTTTGGCTTGTGGGTTTTGGTCCAAAGCAGAACTGATCATACCCACCACCACCTCATCGGGCACCAGTTGACCTTTATCCATAATAGACTTGGCTTCCAGTCCCAATGGCGTTTGGGCTGCAATTTCACTTCTTAATAAATCACCGGTAGATAAATGCTTCAGTCCGTAAGCAGCGATCAGTTTTTCGCTTTGTGTTCCCTTTCCACTGCCCGGAGGTCCAAACAGAATAATATTAAACATGTACTAACTAACCTTACGTGAAGAACAAATATAAGCCTCATCGTTTAAAAAACATTTAACAACACATTAAAACCTTGAATAACTGGAAATTGTAAGGTAAAAAACAACTGTTCGTCAGTTTAACAGTAAACTATTCACCCACGATAAACGTAATTTTAATGTATCAAAAGTATTGGCATATGAAGGGTTTTAAAATGCTGCTCCTCGCAACTTTAATAGTGCAAGGCTGTTATTCACAAAATATTAAACAGAAAGAGGTAAAAATGGATAGTACAGAAAAGAATAATCCGGTGTATTCTAGAACAGACAAATCAAAAGTGAATTTGAAAGAAGATGAGTGGAAAAAGATCCTTTCTCCGGATGTGTATTATATCGCCAGACAAAAAGGAACCGAGCGTCCATGGACCAGCAAATTTGAGAACTTCAAGGAAATCGGAACTTATTATTGTGCCGCCTGTGGAAATGCTTTGTTCAAAAGTGATACGAAGTTTGATAGTGGCTGCGGATGGCCAAGCTTTTATGAGCCTATTAGCAAGAGTGCGATTATTTATCTGCCCGATAATACACATGGTATGGTAAGAACAGAAGTGCAATGCGGAAGATGCAAAAGTCATTTAGGACATGTATTTGAAGATGGCCCACCCCCAACAGGCTTACGTTACTGCATCAATGGCGTAATCCTAGATTTTGAAAAAGCAGAAGCGGCGAAGAAGAAATACGAGGAAGGAAAGAAGGGTTAGTGGCGTAAGGCAAATGGTTCATGGCAAATGGTGATTCACTGTTTGTTATGAATCATTTTTATGCGAATGATGAACACGGATTTTCATGATTCTTTTAAAAAATCTGCGTTCCACTCTCTTGAAAAAGCCTAATTATTTTTAATAATTGCCAACGCTTTTTCCAACACTTCGTCTCTTGTAATAGTAGTTTGCTGAACATACTGCGAAGGTTTATATTGTTCGCGAGGAGTACCATTCACATGAAATAGTTTTGCGGTAGACAGACGATATCCAAATTTTTGATGATGAAATGAGAAGCCGCCCATCTCTCCTGCTAACCTTTCCATTTCTGATCCAATGATAGTTGCGCCTACAGCAGCTTCCAATCCAATGGCCAGTCCTTCACCCATGCTCCCCGTCCATCTACCTACTAAAACGATCAATGGCTTTTGATAGGGCTTACTTCTGGGACTTACATACTCCATCCAAGATCTTTCTACTGCCGGACCGGTTCCATATTTTTCAACTGTTTGGTGCTTTTGGTATGCTTTGATTGTAGAAACAAAACGACCCATGATTCCACGAGCTACATAGGAGTTTCCTCCATCTACTGTATTGCGTAAATCAAGAATGATAGCTTTCGTTTGTAAAAGTGAATCTAATGATCGATCAAAAGCCTCAATCAAAGAGTTATTACCAAGTGAGTTATTAATGCGAATGATGCCAATATGGTTCTTTGTATCAACGCTCAATAAGTTGTTTTCCTTTTTTATTTTTAATTGATTCAGGTCAAGTGTTATGCTTTGTTGGTTGCGTAGTTGTAGTTCAATGATACGTGGTTGTTGATAAGTGCCGGCTAATATTTTATTAGCGATCCACTCTCGTACAACCGGATTTGATTTGTTATGGCAATGAGTAGGAAACAGTTCGATCGACTGACTGATGTCTATTCCATTTATCTTTTTTACTTCTGCACCAACGATATCTATTGTAAGACTTTCTATTTGCGTTTGCCAAACAGAACTAATGATGAAACGGGTTTCTTTTAGACTTACATATATCGGAGCATATAATCGGTAAGAGGCTGTAGTGTTGGTGTTCAAGATGAGATGACTATCATAAAATTCATCCAATAAATATTCAAAGAAGAGAATTACATCGTTTTCGGTTTTAAGTTGTTCTATTTTACCTGAATAATAGGTTCTTATGCAATTAATATCTACACCTTTTTCAGAAAAATATACATAGCGTGTAGAAATATCTGAAATGATCTCTTCAAGATCTTCTTTCACTTTCTGTTTATCGATACTGACAGATTGTGCGTAAGTTAACATTGCTATTATCACAAGATAAATGACCAATAAAAACTTACGGTAATACTTCATCGTAAAAGATTTATTAGATCAAAAGTATCTTATAAACCATGAGAAACTAAATAAGACCTATCACATAAAAGGGTGTTTTTCTTAGGGTTGATCATGACAATCATATGCTAAGGACTCTGGCGGAGAAAATCTGCGGCCAATTTAATTCATATATTATTCGATTTTAAACTTGCTCATCCGAAATCCATTTTCTATATTCATGTAGAAAATTTTCTATATGAAAAAGAGGGGACTAATATTTATCTACTTTTTGTTTTTCCTCTTCAATGTATTTGCTAAAAAAGACTCATGTTGTATTACGGCTTCTGGTAAATGTACCGGAAGTGCTACTTGTAGAGCGTGTAGTAGTTGTTCGAGTTGTAAATATTGTACATCAGGAGGAAGCTGCGGTGTCTGTGCTGTTAAAAGAAAACCTGTTGCAGAAAAGAAACCCGTCATTGAAAAATCATCTGGACAATGTATGGCAAAAACAAAAAAAGGAACTAGATGTAGCAGAAATGCGCAATCTGGAAGAAGCAATTGTTGGCAACATTAATCTAATTGAACAGGAAATTTCTTCGCTGGAGTCCTTAGCATATGATTATCATGATTTTGTTCCAAACTAATCTGCGTTGATCATGACAATCATGAAAATCTGTGTTCTATCCTCCCCAAAAATCAAACAACCTTTTTCTTCTGATAAAAATACCAAGCCGCATACACCGTAATTGCAACACCCACTACAGACAATATCATCACACTATTTGAAAAGAACTGTACCCAATTCAATTGCACTTTGAAAATTTCTTTACTCAACAATACACTCACGCTACCGAGGTATCCAAATGAATCAGCGAGATAGATCAGAAAGCCTACATTGCCTGTAAAACGAAATGTGGCAATCATTCTTTCAAAGAATACCGAATTAAAGGGAATGTATACCATATACAAGCCCAATCCTACAAAGGTCATCCACCAAATAGGTGCTACCATTCCACGGGTGAACAAATAAGTACTTACACCAGCAATGATGAATCCAATGGCAATAAATAAATGTGCAATCATCAATGCTTTAAAACTGTTTTTGATGATGACCATGCTACCGATAAGTGCTAATATCACAAGCGTGATCGGCGTTTCTGTTTTAGAAAAAATAGCAGGTTGATTTAAATAACCCATTTCTTTCCACATGTCTGCACTGAAATTATCTCTGATATCGCGGAAGATGGTAGCAAAACCATAAATAAAAATGCAAGCAATAATACCGGGTAAAAAAGAGCGAACAAAAGCCTTACGTTGTTCAGCACTCATGGGTGTTCTATTCATTCTAGCTGCTTCGTCATCTGCATCGGGTGCAGGAATGCGTTCCATCAGATAGATGAACAATAATAACGGCAACGCAAACACCAATCCCGTGCAAAAAGGCACCCAAAATTCAGTCACACCCAACTGAATCAACCATCCTCCAACAGATTTTACAAAACCCGAAGAGAAAATAAAACTTACGGCCAATGCAGCCCCAATAAAATCGGTACTTCTTCTGCCTTCTACATATGAAAAGACGACACCCCATAACATCCCTAAAGGAAAACCATTGATGAAGAGAAAGATAATATTATAAGGAGCGGGTATCAGCGCAAAACAAAGCCATGCCATCCATGCAATACCGACCAATAGGAGAATGATTTTATTTCTTCCAAAACGTTTTAATTCGGAAATGAATTTGATACCATAAAACTTAGCCATCAGATAACCCATCATCTGACTCAGCACCAATACGGTTTTATAACTCAGCGTACCAACGGTCATTCCATCAAATGTGCAAACAGTAAATGATTTGCGGAATCCAAAGATCATAGTGTACGTGAGGAAAGCAGCTACTGCAGCATAAATACCGATCTGAATCGGTGAGCCTTTGAAAACTGATCTTGTATTCAAGTCTTGGTTGTTTGCAATAAATATAGGTAAACTCCCGCCAAAACCTCAGTGCTCTTCTGTGTCTTCAGTGGCAATATTTTTTGTCGATGAATTGCCACTGAAGACACTGAAGTCCACAGAAATACTCCTTTATTCTTGAATACTTAAGAAAGTCTTTGGTAAAAAACCAACGAGTTACACAGAGTACTGCAGAGAGGAACACCGTGAGTTGTTATAAAACACCTTCCAGCTCATGGCTCAAAGCTCATAGCTCACAGCTTCCTCACCCAATTATCCATCTAATTTGGCAATCCCCCATTAATTGCAGAAATTCCCGATCCCAAAAACCAATGGAATGAGAAAACTACTGATTGTTGCAATGCTATTGAGCACTGCGATTCTTTCTTTTGCCCAACAGGCAGATCTTTCAAAACACTTTAAAAACATGAAACCACGTAATATCGGTCCGGCCGGTATGAGTGGGCGTGTCACTGCAATCGATGCGGTGTGGACCAATCCCAACATTATTTACCTGGGAACAGCGAGTGGTGGTGTTTGGAAAACCGAGAATGGTGGCGCCAGCTGGGAATCGATCTTTGATGATCAACCCATCTTGAATATTGGTGCTGTAGCTATTACACAAAGCAATCCCAGTGTAGTATGGGCAGGAACCGGGGAAGGTAATCCGCGTAACTCTATTAGTTTAGGTGGTGGTATCTACAAAAGTATTGATGGCGGTAAGACCTGGAAAATGATGGGACTGGAAAAAACTAGTAATATCCACCGCATCATCATCGATCCAAATAATCCGGATGTTGTTTATGCCGGTGTGATCGGTAATCCTTTTGCTCCGCACCCTGAACGTGGTGTTTACAAAACAACCGATGGTGGTGTTACATGGAATAAAATTTTGTATACGAATGATACGTCGGGTGTAGGCGATATGGTGATGGATCCTGCCAATCCGAATAAATTATTCGTGAACATGTACCAGCATCAGCGTACTCCTTGGAGTTTACAAGGTGGTGGTAAAGGCAGTGGTTTTTATGTAACCTATGATGGTGGTAAAAACTGGACCAAACTGGGAAAGACCAATGGTTTGCCTGATGGTGATTATGGTCGTATTGGTATTACCATTGCACGCAATGATCCAAAACGTGTATATGCATTGGTAGAAGCCACTAAAAATGGATTGTATAAAAGTGATGATGGTGGTAATAATTGGGAACTGGTGAACAGTGATGCAGCAGTGGTGACCAATCGTGCATTTTACTTTCAGGATATAGCAGTAGACCCTACGAATGAAAACAGATTGTATAATATCAATCAAATCATTACTGTAAGTGAAGATGCCGGTAAAACTTTCAAGACTGTGATTCCTTATGCAGGTATCCATCCTGATCACCATGCATTCTGGATCCATCCAAAAGATGGCAACTTTATCATTGATGGTAATGATGGTGGTATTGCTATTACACGCGATCGTGGAAAGAACTGGCAGTTTGATGAGAAATTACCACTCGGACAATTCTATCATATCAATGTAGACAACAAAATTCCTTACAACGTTATGGGTGGTTTACAAGATAACGGTAGCTGGCATGGTCCGGCGTATGTATGGAGACAAAGCGGTATCCGCAATGCATTCTGGGAAGCTGTAGGTGGTGGTGACGGGTTTGATGTAATGCCTGATCCGGAAGATGAAAATTGGGTATACAGTATGAGTCAGGGTGGAAGTGTTGGCCGTTACAATATTGCTACCGGAGAAAGATGGAGTATTCGTCCACCAACAACAGCAAGTGGTGTACGTCAGCGATTCAACTGGAATGCTGCTATTGCGCAAGATCCATTTGATAAGAAGACCATTTATTATGGAAGTCAGCTAGTGAACATGAGCACAGATAAAGGTGCTTCATGGACACAGATCTCAGGTGATCTGACGACGAACGACAGTGCAAAAATTGATCAAAGTAATAATGGTGGTTTATCGGTAGATATTACCGGTGCAGAAAACCATTGTACCATTTTAGCGATTGAACCTTCAGCCAAAGAACGAGGAGTGATTTGGGTAGGGACCGATGATGGCAATGTACAACTCACGAGAGATGGTGGTAAAACCTGGACCAATTTCCGTGGCAAAATTCCTGGAATGCCAACAGGCGCTTGGGTTCCACAGATCCGTGCCTCTAAACATAATGGCGGTGAAGCATATGTAGTGGTGAATGATTATCGTCGTGGTAATAACAAACCATATTTATTCCGCACAACCGATTACGGTAAAACCTGGACGAATCTGGTAGATGAGAAAAAAGTAACCGGTTATACTTTGTGTGTGGTACAAGATCCAACAGAACCTAATTTGATTTTTGTTGGAACAGAGCAAGGTTTGTTTATCAGCTTGGATTATGGTACTAGTTTCCAGCAATTCAAAAATGGATATCCCTCTGTATCTACGTATGATATGGTGATTCAAGAAAGAGAAGCGGATCTGGTGATCGCAACTTTTGGCCGTGCATTATGGATCTTAGACGATATTCGTCCGCTTCGCAAATTGGCAGCGAATAAAGGACAAATCTTCACTAACAAACTCACTGCTTTTGCATTACCGGACGGTTATCAGGCCAAGCGTAAAAATGCATCGGGTATTGAGTATAG
>JACVCQ010000129.1 GCA_016741945.1 Chitinophagaceae bacterium | reverse complement strand
TAACTGTGTTCATTCCACCAGCGGAGTAAGATGTCATAACTTGCTAATGGATGCCCGCGCTCCCAGTATAATTGCGGAGCGATATAATCAATCCATCCTTTTTGTAACCATAGTAATACATCTGCATGTAGTTCATCGTAATTGGTAGGCCCTGACCTCGTTTCGCTTCCCATGGGATCTTGATGTTTATTCCGCCATACACCAAATGGACTAATCCCAAATTTTACTCTAGGGTTGGTTTTTCTAATGGTTTGTTGTAATTGAACAATAATGCTATCACAATTACTTCTTCTCCATTCATCTTTTGTCATTCCTTTTCCGTATTTCAGAAAAGTAGATTGATCTGGAAACTCTCTTCCCGGTATTTTATAAGGATAGAAATAATCATCCATATGAATGGCATCAATGGCATAACGTTTTACAATATCTTTTACCACTGCTGAAACATGATCACGTACTTCCGGTATTCCAGGATTGAAATATTTTTTATCGCCATAGGTAATAAACCATTCTGGATGTTTTTTGCTGATATGATTGGGGGCGATCGATGAACGCAGTATATTAAACACAGCTCGGTAAGGATTTAACCATGCATGAAATTCCATGCCACGTTTATGTGTTTCTTGAATCATGAATTCAAGAGGGTCATAATAGGGGGATGGTGGTAACCCTTGTTTGCCGGTCAGGTATTCACTCCAGGGCTCTAACGAGGAAACATAGAATGCATCTGCAGAAGGACGAATTTGAACAATCAATGCATTCATGCCGTTCCTATGATGCATTTCCACCAGTTGAATAAATTCAGCCTGTTGCTCTTCTGTTGATAAAGTTCTTTTACTAGGCCAGTCAATGTTTTCAACCGTTGCCACCCATGCAGCTCTGAATTCATAATTCGGTGAGAATTGGGCCGAAGAAAGAGTAGGCATAGAAAAAAACATGCACAAAGACAGTAAGCGTAACAAAGATTTCATTTGATAAAGATAAATCAGTCAAGCACCAAGAAAACAGTTGTGGATGAATTCAAAGGAAAAGACTGGAAATTCACATTGAAGAGCTGAGTTCTCGAACTTTATCAAGTAATTTATTCAGTGTAGCTGCTTCGGTTTCTGATAAATTCTGCATTAACTGATCAATTTCAGCATTCTTTTTATCCAGTTTATCAAGTAGTGACAATCCTTTTTTTGAGATACTCACATCTACGAGTCTCTTATCAGCTGAACAAACTTTCTTTTCGACTAAACCTTTTTTGAGTAATCGTTCTACAATACGGCTGGTATCACTCATTTTATCAAGCATTCTTGCACGAATCTGCAGTGTACTGAGAGGTTGTTGACTTCCCCGTAAAATGCGAAGAATATTATATTGCTGAGGGGTAATATCATCCGGATCAAGCATGGTTTTGATCTTCTCATTCAACCAGTTGGCAGAATAAATGATATTCACAGAAGCCTTCTGGTATTCATTCCTGAAATGCTGTTGTTGTATATCTTTCTCAATACCCATAGCTGTAAAAATAGGTGAAAACTGAGAGGTGAAAAGTCAAAGGCACCGTATTTCTTATGTTTTTCACTTTTCAGCTCTCAATTTTTACTCCCTCAGTCCTCCCAAACACTCAATCCTTCACTACAATTGGCGCAGATATCGATATTTTTTCTGCTGGTCATCAATTCAGTTCTAAACTGCTTATAATTATCGTTATGCCAAATCTGTTTAAAGCTTTGCGATTTTAGATTGCCCAATTGATGCATTGCATCTTTATCAAAACAACAGGGAACTACTAAGCCATCCCAAGTAATTACATTAGCGTGCCAAAGTTTCCAGCATCGATTGTTCAGCCCACTTTTTACTTTCACTTTACCTTCCTTATCTTTCACGTAACGGCTATACTTTTTATTCTCAGGAATGAGCTGATGTGGGTCATTCTCATAATCATATACCTGTGCTGTTTTAAAACGGACTTGATCTACACCTATTTCTGCACCTAATTTTTTTACTTCTTCGATCTGGTGTTCATTAGGTTTCACCACCAAGAACTGAAAAAAAATAAAAGGCGTTTTACTATTCAGTTCCTTTTTCCATTTCACGATATTGCGAGCACCTTCTAATACTTTTTCCAGTTTACCGCCTACACGATATTGTTGGTATACATCTTGAGTTGTTCCATCGATAGAAATAATTAGTCGATCCAATCCACTTTCTACTGTTTTTTTTGCCTTTTCATCGGTTAAATAATGTGCGTTTGTAGAAGTAGCTGTATAAATGCCTTTATCATATGCATATTTCACCATATCCAAAAAATCAGGATTTAAATATGGCTCTCCCTGAAAGTAAAAGATGAGATAAAGCAAGCCTTTGTATATGTCATCAATGGTTTCTCTGAAAAAGTCTTTTTTCAACATGCCTGTAGGTCTGGTAAACTCGCGTAATCCGCTTGGACATTCAGGACATCGCAGATTACAGGATGTAGTAGGTTCAAAAGAAATAGAGATAGGATAACCCCATTGTATGGGTTTTTTGGTAAAGCGACTGATTTGATAACTACTATACACTTTACAGGCATTCCAAAACCTTCTAGGGGTTAGTTTGCTTAAAAAATTAACACTGTCATTCCAATTAAAATAGCCCATCGATGTAAAATTAGTAAAAAGAGACTTGAAACGAACTGTGGTTCTAATCCAAGAAATGAATATTGAAATCGGTTTTCAACGATTTTTGTACTGTATGACCCGAAAGAGACCCCAAAAACGTAATAAATCACAACTTCTTTGGTTGGTATTGTTGCTGAGTGGCTTTGCTCTCATTTTATATTTTGCTTTACGGGAAAAGTGGGAAGAAAGACAAGCAGCCACGATTGAATCTGTTCGCTATGATGCATTCGGTATTACGATGCCTCCGGGTTATGCAATTCATGGTATTGATGTAAGTAGCTATCAAGGAGTCGTTCACTGGCCTTCTGTTAAAAAAATGATATCAGGTGATGTCCAAATGGGTTTTGTATTTATGAAGGCAACAGAAGGATTGAATGATACCGACAAACGTTTTCATAGCAATTGGGAAAAAGCCAAAGCTGCAGGTATGATCAGAGGTGCCTATCATTTTTTTCTGGCTACGAAAAGTGGGAAACAACAAGCTTTACAATTCATCAAACAAGTTGAACTTAAAAAAGGTGATTTGCCCCCTGTTATTGATATCGAAAAACTATATGGTGTAAAACCGGTATTGATGCGACAAAGAGTCAAAGAATTTTTAGAAACAATCGAAGCTTATTATAGGGTGAGACCTATTATTTACACGTACGCAGATTTTTATGATAGGTATCTGGGAGATGATTTTAAAAAGTATCCATTATGGGTAGCACATTATTTTCAACCTGATAAGCCTAGGGTTCAGCGCGATTGGCATTTTTGGCAACATAGTGAAGATGGTACTATTGATGGGATAAGACATAAAGTAGATTGCAATGTGTTCAATGGAGACTCGGTTAAATTTAAACAATTATTGGTGAACTAAGAAGATTAAACCATTTTTAAAGGAACCGGAACAGATTATAATTTAATTTTGTATCTCAATCCTTCTCATGAATCTTCATTACGATTATAGCACCTGTCAAACCTGCTCTCAAAGATTCAATTCTGTTTTTTGTAAAGCAAGAGAAGAATATGTAAATGCCATTAATGAGCAAAAGATTTGCAATAATTATAAAAAAGGTCAAGTATTATTCAATGAAGGTTCTTATCCTTTCGGGGTATACTGCATTAATGATGGGAAAGTAAAACTTTCTCATCAGGGCGATGATGGTAAAGAACAAATTGTTCGTTTGTTGAAAGCTGGAGATGTATTGGGTTACAGGGCATTGTTAAGTGGAGATCGATATGGAGCATCTGCAATTGCATTAGAAGACACTAAGGTTTGTTTTATACCTAAAGAGTTATTTGTTACTGTTTTAAAAAATGATACAGGTCTTGCATTTGAGATGATGAAATTATTGAGCGACGAATTGCACAAAGCTGAAGTTAAACTAACCCATCTTGCTCAAAAACCCATCAGAGAACGTTTAGCAGAAACGCTGTTGTTTATCAAAGAAACCTATGGTTTTGAAGAAGACGGAATTACCCTCAATGTTCGTCTTTCTCGCGAAGAGATTGCCAATTTAGTAGGGACTGCCACAGAGTCAACCATTCGCTTACTATCTGACTTCAAAAAAGATGGTATGGTAGATTTAGATGGTAAAAAGATTAAAATTTTAAAACCCACACTCCTGCTCCAAACTGCCAATCTTCAGGATTAATCTCAGAAACATGATAAAAATCATGTTTGTGGTTGAGTAGTATCATTGTTAGCCTATATACCTGCGGTTACCTTGCATTCAAATTACCGGTAATGTTATTGCAGGCACGTGACCCATTATTTTCAGGATTTAATTCGGCGCAGGAAATCTGTTCTGTTATTCCTACCGATTATCATGCTCCTGTATTAAAGTCTTGTGCTATTATTAATCATTACCTACAAAACCATGCATCGATTAGCGAATTACCTGAATCTGTTACTGAATTGGTTCAATTAGTATTCCAGCGTATTGAAGATGAGCTGACTCATACTTTCCGCAAAGAAACGGGTATTCTATTCCCTTGTATTCATCAACAACATGCACAATCTGCGCATTTGCAGCCCAAAGTTATTGAGACCATGATATCGACACATCAGGTTTTGATTGCTCTATTTCGTAAACTGCGTGAGTTGATGAATCATTATATCGCTAAAGCAGATTGGTCAAAAGAGTTCAAAGATTGTATACATGAAATGTTTTTATTAGAGACGCATGTATTTCGTTGGATTCAGTTTGAACAAAGTGTATTGTATCCACAATTAATCAGGATTATTAAAACAGGAAAAGAATGAAGCAAGGACCTGTTATCCCCTCTACTGATCTTATATGCTATCACTGTGGTGAACCTTGCAGTAATGAAAATATTATTATTCATGACAAACATTTTTGTTGTGATGGATGCCTATTTGTTTATAATATTCTGAGTCAGAATGGAATGTGTACTTATTATGACCTAAATAAAAATCCAGGCCTGTCACAAAAAATTACCATTCGAAAAGATAAGTTTTTATTTTTAGAGGATGCATCTATACAGCAGTCGCTAATTAGTTTTAAAGATGCTCAGCAAACACATATCAGTTTTTACCTTCCTCAAATGCATTGTAGTAGCTGCTTGTGGTTATTGGAACAATTACATCGTCTGCATGAGGGCATCATTAGTTGTAAAGTAAACTTTGAACGTAAAGAAGCAGACCTCATTTTTAATCATGACAAAATCAGTTTGCGTGAAGTAGCTGAATTATTAACCGGCATTGGTTATGAGCCTTATATCAGTTATAATGATATGGGTAAAAAGAAAAAAGTAGTTGATCGAAAAAAAATATTTCGTTTGGGGGTAGCTGGCTTTTGTTTTGCTAATATTATGTTGATGAGCTTTCCGGAATACTTAGGTATTGATGATAAAGAAGAAAACCTGCTCATCTTTTTTCGTTACTTGAATCTATTTCTGAGTTTGCCGGTTTTCTTTTATAGTGCAGGGGAGTTTTATACCAGTGCATGGAATGCATTAAAGCAAAAATTCCTCAATATTGATGCACCCATTGTACTAGCCATTTGGGTAACATTTGCAAGAAGCCTTTATGAAGTATTGACGGCTACAGGCAGTGGTTATTTTGATTCTATGACCGGTATTGTATTTTTTATGTTGGCAGGAAGGGTGCTTCAAGACCGAACGCATCGGCAATTGAATTTTGATCGTGATTATACTTCATATTTTCCAGTGGCAGTAACCAGAATCAATGACGATAAAAATACAACTGTTACACTTCCTGATATTCAGTTGAATGATACATTACTCATCCATCACCAAGAATTAATACCAGCCGATGGTATCATTACTAGGGGCAGGGCATTGATAGACTACAGCTTTGTAACAGGTGAATCATTGCCGGTGGCAAAAGAAATGGGAGAGATCGTATATGCAGGTGGTAAACAGGTAGGTGGCAATATTGAAATACTAGTGATTAAAGAAGTAGCTCAAAGTTATTTGACTCGGTTATGGAATAAAGACATATTCAATTCATCTGATCAAACCACATCGTCATTTGTACATGGATTGAGCCGCTGGTTTACTTGGATTGTTTTTGTAATTGCATGTATTGCCGGTCTATATTGGACTATTTACGATACCGGTAGAAGTTGGAATGCGATCACAGCAGTATTGATTATTGCATGTCCTTGTGCATTATTATTGAGTAATACTTTTACCAATGGAAATATCTTACGAAGACTAGCCCATAACCATTTTTACTTACGTCATGCTACTGTTATTGAAAAAATGGCATCTATTGATACCATTGTTTTTGATAAGACTGGTACCCTAACAGCAGGCACAGATATGGAAGTTGTGTACGATGGTAAACCATTGTCAACCTTATTGAAACAAAAGATAGCAACGCTTGCAGCTCAATCTACACACCCTTTGAGTAAAGGGATTGCAGTTTGGGCCGGTACACCATTGAAAGCCCCATTTTTGGCATTTGAAGAAAAACCGGGAAAAGGTATTGAAGGCATGGTAGATGGCGATCTAATTACTTTGGGGTCTGGTTTATTTATTACCGGAAAACCACAACAGGATGATACTTCAACCGTATATATAGCTGTGGAAGGACAATTACTGGGAAGATTTCGTTTTCGGAATCAGTATCGTCAATCCGTTCCTATGTTACTTCGTCGCTTGCAAAAGCATTTTAAATTGGCCATCGTCAGTGGCGATAATGATGGAGAGTTGTCCTATTTTAGAAAGTTATTAGGTCCGCTAGCAGCTTTGCATTTTCATCAACAACCAGAAGATAAGCTCAATGTTGTACAGCATATGCAGCAAGATGGTCATCATGTTTTGATGATTGGGGATGGGCTGAATGATTCAGGTGCATTAAAACAAGCGGATGGAGGT
>JACVCQ010000128.1 GCA_016741945.1 Chitinophagaceae bacterium | reverse complement strand
CATTTACCAAGCCTTCTACTTCCAATGGTTTCAAGAAGCCCCCAAAAATCTCGGGATTGAAAGAGGCCAATACAATACCATTGATCTTATCAGATGGATATCTGTCAATCATCGATAAATTCACTGTTGGTCCTGCATATTCTTTTAGGATATTACTTACCAATGGGTTGGTGAAAGTATTAGATTTAGCAACAATTCTACCGTCCTCAAAACTCAGTGTTGAAGCAGAATAATTATCTTTAAGTAACTCTTCAACTTTTGGTAAAGAAACAGGTAACATGCTGATAGCAGACAATGAACTGTTGGAAGATGTGAATGCATAACCATCTGCTTTTTCTTTAAACATGCCGGTAAATTCTTTCACACTGGCCATCGAAGCATCTTTCGCCTGTGTATAGTAAGTCTTTACCTGCTCTTTCATGTCTGCTTCTACGTTCTTCTTTTCAGGAATCTTGAACTGCATGGTTACCGTATCATAAGAAGGTTGCTGGGTAAAATTATAAATGGTTACAATAACATTTTTATCGCTCCATGAAATGATGGTATTGTCTTCAGCTATCAAATAAGCATACTCTTTTTCTTTCACAATCGTCTTATTCCCGATCTCATCTTGTTTTTTCAGCCATGCTTCAAATTTGGCTGCATCTGTCAATCCTCCCATCAGGTTCATCACCGTTGTACCGCCTTCAGGTGTAGCAGGATTGCCTTTTTGTGATAGGAAGAAAAAGAACTGACTTTGCCAGTTCATACCGGCATTGGTTCTGAACTCATTGAGTTTTTCTTTATCCTTTGCATCAATAGAATCGTTTTTAAACACGCGACTGAGTAGTGTATCGATACTGATGCCTCCTTTAGTGAGTTTATCCTGCATTGCACCCGGATCTAAAATGATCACAGCACTAGATGATTTAGGAATAAAGCGGGCCTCTTTTGGGCCGCCACCTGAACAGGATGTAAATACCACCGCAATAACAATTACGGCTAAAACAGATTGCAGAGCAGACTTCATATGTATACTTTAATGATGATAGTATACGAAGTTAAAGCCTATAGGGTAATATTTGCAGAAAACTGGTTTTACTTCACAATAGCTCCATAAATGGCTTCTTGTATGTTTGGACGTACATTCAAACGTCCCAATTTATTGCTATTGCGGCTGGGATTTACCCGATTAGAGAGAAAGATATAGATGAGTTGTTGTGCCGGATCTACCCAAACACAGGTTCCGGTAAAGCCGGTGTGTCCAAAAGTAGCCGGTGAAACACTAAGCGATGGATAAGGCTCTTTTCGGGTGGTATTGTCTTTTTCAGGTTTATCAAAACCCAATCCGCGACGACTGATCTCACTATGATAAGCAGTGAATTTGTCGATAGTAGCTTTATTCAACAAACGAACACCATTCAATTCTCCTCCATTCAGTAATAATTGATACAGCTTTGCAAGGTCGTAGGCATTACTGAATAAACCGGCATGCCCGGCAACACCTCCAAACATGGCAGCACCTTCATCATGTACATCGCCATGTATTTGTTGTTTGCGAAAATGGGCTTCTACTTCTGTGGGTACCAATACACTCAATGGCATCGATTCTCTGGGTTTGTACATGGTAGAAGTCATACCCAAAGGTTCATAGAAAGTTTTACGAACATAATTGTCTAAACTCATTTCACTTACTGCTTCAATGATCTTGCCTAAAAAAATAAAATCATTATCACTATACACATACTTGCCTTGCTCTGTGAGTTTGCTTGATAATATCCTGCTGAACATCGTATCATTCCAATCGTTGCGCAGGTATAAGTTTTCTGCTACACGATAAGTGTACTGTGGTGTGGGTGTTGGTGTGAAATATTGTGGGAAAGGCATTCCTGTTGTTGTATCGATCACTTCACGATAAAATGGGATGAAAGGATTGAGTCCGGCCTGGTGTAATAAAATATCTGACAGTTTCAAACCTGCTTTATCAGTGCCTTTTGTCCAGCTGAGATAATCACCTAAAGTTTTATTGAGATCAATTTTTCCTTCTTCATACAATTTCATGATACCCATGGTGGTTGCTGAAATTTTTGTAACGGATGCCAAATCAAACACCATATCATTATTCATCGGTATCGTACGATCGGTATTGGTATAACCAAATGCCTGATGATATACCACTTTCCCGTTTTTGGCCGCCAGCACTACCATTCCAGGAGCAGCGCCACTATCGATGGCGGCTTTAGCAATGGCTTCAATTTGTTGAAGTGTTTCACTTTGCATACCCACTGTTTCAGGTTTGGCAAGCGGGAGCATATTGTCATAAACAATACCATCTCCGAAACGAAATCCTTCACAAACAGTTACCGGTAATTTTCCTTTTGCATTGATTTTTCCAAAGAGTAAATCTGCAGCAGCAGCCTGTGTTATATCATCATCTTCATAACAAACAACCAGATTGCTGCTATTGCAGATGTATTGTACAGCATATGGATTTCCAAAAGCAAAAGTGATGGTCTTGTTGCCTTGAAGTTTATTCAATAATTCTAAACTGTTTTTGCTTAAGCCAAATTGATTGGCGGGTCTGCGGTTGTAGTTGTGAAACCCTACCACCACTGCGTCGTAATTCTTGAGTTGTTCAAGGATATTGTTGATTTTTATAACGGTGTCTTTGTTTTCAAAAAAGAAAAGATCAGCCTTAAAATCTTGCTGTACTCTTGTTGCAAAGGCATTGGCTTTATTGATGCCGATACCAACAAATGCAACTTTATTGCTGCGTAGCGGTAACAGATTTTCATTGTTTTTACGAAGTAATGTCAAAGCGTTTGCAGCTAATGCTTTTTTGATCTGATTGGTTTTAGCATTGAGGTCTTCAGCCAAATTCTCTGTATTGATCACCTGCTTTTTGTTTAAGCCAAGATGATATTTTGCCAATAATACCTTTTTAACACGTGCATTGATATCATCCCAGCTAAGCTTTCCTTCTTTGATCGCTTGACGTACTTTTTTGATACTGCCGGGAATATCGCCGGGTAAGCAAAGCATGTCATTACCCGCAATGAGTGACATTACAGATGCATCTCCTTTCGGGAAAAATTTAGCTACACCTTGCATCTCCAAAGCATCTGTAAATGAAATGCCTTGATAACCGAGTTCATTGCGTAGAAGGTCTGTTACATTTTTAGCAGATAATGAAGTAGGAAGGTTGGCGGTAGTATCAATGGATGGAATGGCCAAATGTGCAATCATCATACTGCCTACACCTGCTTTGATCAATTCGCGGAAGGGATACAATTCTAGCTGGTCTAATTGCGCACGAGATTTATTGATTACAGGCAGATCATAATGAGAGTCTACACTCACATCACCATGACCCGGGAAATGTTTCGCACATGCCATCACACCAACATCTTGCATACCCTTCATGTACTGCACACCAAAGAGTGCTACTTTATATTTATCTTCTCCAAAACTCCTGTCATTGATGACCGGGTTCATCGGATTGTTATTGATATCAATATCCGGAGCATAGTTTACATGGATCCCAATCCTTTTACATTGTTCACCCACAGCCAATCCAAACTGATAGATCAATTTCGCATCAGGTACCGCACCCATCATTAATTGACGTGGGAAATTGATCACGCTATCCAAACGCATACCCAATCCCCACTCGCCATCAATGGCGATCATCAATGGAGTCTTGGCGATCTTTTGATAGAAGTTGGTAAGATTGGCTTGTCTTACAGGTCCGCCTTGAAAAAAACAGAGTCCACCAACATTGTATTTTTTAATGAGATCAGTGACTTCTTGTACATGCTCTGATCCGAGGTTGCTATGCGCACGAATGATCATCAACTGTGCAATGCGTTGATCTTTCGATAATTTGCGGAATTGTTTTCTTACCCATTTATCGGCTTCAGGAGTATGCTCATAAAACTGTTGAGCGGTGACGCCCGTCAAAATCAATGCACAAAAGAAAAACAGGAAAATTTTTTTCATATGGAAGAGGTTCTGGGCACAAGTTAAGGAATCTACCTTATTTGCGGGTTTTTGCGGGTTTTAAAAATGGTATAAATAAAACTGCATAAAAAACCCGCAGTATTGACTGCGGGTTGATAAAGTTTTATACTTGATTATCCTTCACTTTCTTCTGTTTCCTCTTCTGAGAGTTTCAGTTCTACTTCATTGGCTTTCAGGATATTGAACCATTTTACCATTTTCTTCATATCACTTGCATACACACGGTCAAAATCCATATCTGCATATACTTTTTCAAAGTAGGCTTTTACTGCTTTTGCATCATTCTCAGCAGGTACTTTTTCCTTGTTTTTATCCATTGCCTGAAATACTTCTACCAGATTTACGTTATCACGCACGGTATATACTTCAATGCTCTCCAAGTGAGAGAAATTATGAACGCGACTGCTGACGAACTTAGTGGTCTTATCTTCCAGAGAACGCACAATAGCGCCATCGGTCTTGCTGCCAACCATTTCAAACAATCCGGGAAGTCCGGTGATCGATATCAATTTACTATACTCCATAAACAAAATGTTAGGGCTGCAAAGTAAGGGAAAAAGCATCAGAGTTGACATGGGGATGCTACTAACTTATTGTAGGAGAGAAGTCATCAAATCAGATTCCCGGAACTGAATATTTTAGAATCAAAGGTTGTATTCATCGACAGGTGGTTATAACTTGTGATGAGTGAAGCGCTGAGAAGCAAATGTTTTTTGTCTTGTTGAAATAATGCACCCGCTATCTGGCTATTCCTTTAAAAAAACGCTTTAACCATCAACCCCCCTGCAGAGGTACTGAACCCTTTATGAAAAGAAAAGAATTTTTAAAGACCTTATCCATTGGAACAGCTGTATTGTATGCACCTTCCGGACTTATATCTCAGACGGAGAAAGTACCACCATTGGATAAGCTGCTGGTTCAAGAATTTGTAGGTGCAGGACATAACAACCTGGACAAAGTAAAAACACTATATGCTGAGCAACCAGCATTGGTATATGCAGCACATGATTTGGGTGGTGGTGATTTTGAAACTGCGATAGAAGGAGCGGGTCATGTTGGTAATAAAGAGATCGCTCAATTTTTGATTGAAAAAGGAGCCAGAACCAATTTGTTCGTATTGACCATGCTGGGTAAGACAGCAATTGTGAAATCTTTTATAGAAGCTTTTCCTGCTTATTTAACAGCTCGTGGCCCACATGGTTTTACACTGCTTCATCATGCACAAAGAGGTGGAGAAGATGCCAAAGAATTATTGGAATATTTGAAAATGAAAGGATTGTCAGAAACAAGAGCTAAATTATAATTACTAAACCCTTAAAACATTGATATATGGAACATGCCATTAGCTGGTTTGAAATTCCTGTAACGGATATCGACAGAGCACAACAGTTTTATGAAACGATTTTTAATTTTAAAATGATCCCACTGGATTTGCCCAATATCAAAATGCGGATGTTTCCCGTGGATAATAGTGTAGGAATTGGCGGCGCACTTTGCGATAGCGGTGGCTTTCATAAAGTATCAGCAACAGATGGTCCATTGGTATACCTGAATGGTAATCCCGATCTTCAGATCATTTTAGATAGGATTGAAGCAGCCGGTGGAAAGATCACCGTTCCGAAAACAGAAATATCTCCTGAATATGGCTTCATGGCCGTATTCATTGATTCTGAAGGGAATCGTGTTGCTTTACATAGCATTCCTCCAACATCATAATTCTTATCAACTAAATCCAAACACATGAAAAAATGTATCATGATCAGTTGTTTACTGGTCTTGTTCAGCACTACTGTTGGCATTGCGCAAACGATAGCCCCTGACTCTTTAAAAGCACAATTGATCAAAGATTGGGAAAGAGCCAAAGCATACACTGCTGAATATCTTGCTGCTATGCCTGCAGATAAATACACGGCCAAACCCGTAGAAGGTATCAGAAGTTTTTCAGAACAAATGTTGCATTTAGCGCAGGGTAGTATTGGACTCTCTGCCAATGGTACCGGCAAGACCAGAATTTTTCCTGGATACAACATGGAGAAATCAGCAACGGCGCAAACCAAAGACTCTGTGAGTTATTACGTGAATGCGAGTTATGATTTTGCCATTGAGGGAATCAAAGCGATGGATGCCAATAAATTGGGTGAATTGGTGAAGCGTGGCAACTTCAATGAATCAAGATTGACCTGGATTATGAAAGGATTTGAACACCAAACGCATCATCGCGGACAATGTACTATTTATATTCGATTGCAAGGAGTGACGCCTCCGAATGAAAAGTTGTTTTAAGATTTATACAAGTAACGTTTTTGTTACCTATATTTGATTTTATTATATCAGAAAGAAATAGGCTGCATAAAATATGCAGTCAATAAAAATCAGGGAATTACTTCAAAAACTAAATGAAGATGGTTGGGTGAAGAAAGAGCAGAAAGGAAGTCATCTTCAATTAGTGCATCCAAATAAAAAAGGGAAAGTAACGGTGCCGATACATGGCGGGGATATTCCCAAAGGCACGTTAAATGCCATACTTAAGCAAGCTGGGTTAAAATAATTCTCTGATATCAACTCTTTTAACAGATAATCTAATCAATTATGGGTAAACAAAAAAAACTACCGTTAATTCTTGAAAAAGATCGCAGCAAAGTATGGGGGCGAGTAACTGTTGGGGATCATCTTATTGTAGACCATGCTAATAATGTGATATCACTTGAAAAAAAGCTAAAAAAGGCACTAAAAGATTTTGAAAGAATAGATGATGTTGAATTTGAATATAGTTATGATTTAACTATGTTCTTTGAACAATTTGATTTTCTCAATCAATCTAAAATTGCAGCATTGGCCGGAATTAATTCGAGTTTAATAAGACAATACTCTTCAGGGCATAAGCAACCCTCCAATGAGCAAGTAGTGAAGATCGAGGCGGCTATCAAAACCATTGGCGGAAAATTAAAAGGGGTTCGTGTGCCGAGAAAGGCTTATTTCTAATAGATTATAGAAGTAAGACACAGATCCACAGATTACACTCAATCTATGAA
>JACVCQ010000127.1:6245-7056 GCA_016741945.1 Chitinophagaceae bacterium | reverse complement strand
GGATCCATCTTTGCGGCAATAGATGCCGGAATAATTCCGGAAATAATACCGAGTCCAATACAAATACTCAATGCAAGAATGATAATATTAGGCGCAATATAAATCGGAAATGGAAGTACAGCACTCAATACCAATGACATCAACCAAACCAATGCCAGTCCGATCAATCCGCCGATGATACATAAAAAAGCACTTTCCAACAGAAATTCAGTAAGGATGGTTCTTTTCTTTGCTCCAATCGCTTTTTTCAACCCAATCTGACTGGTTCTCTCCCGTACCGTTACAAACATAATGTTGGCCACCCCAAATGCGCCAACAATCAGACTTAAGCCAGCTATTGCCCAACCGCCGGCACTCACTTGTCCGAAAAAACCACTGACTTGTTCGCTGAATTGTGCCACATCATTACAAGAGAAATTGTTCTCTTCGGCCGGGCTCAATCTTCTCAATTGTCTCATCACACCCGTGAGTTCGTCAGCCAATGCAGCGGAAGAGATATTCGGTTTACCCTGTACCATGATGACGGGACTATTCAAATCCGGATTGTATACACTAGCGAAATAATTATAGGAAACCAATACAGATTGGTCATAATCAAATCCTCCGATAAAACTTTGTCCTTGCTTTTTAACTACACCAACAATATTCAATCTTTTGCCATTATAACTGATCTGTTTACCCACCGCTTTTTGAGGAGTACCAAATAATTGTTCGGCAACAAAAAAACCAATTACAGCAGAAGTGGTACCACGTAAAAACTAAGCCTCATTCAAATAACGTCCTGGATCAATCTCAATGGTTTGAATGGCAT
>JACVCQ010000127.1:0-6235 GCA_016741945.1 Chitinophagaceae bacterium | reverse complement strand
GCATTGTACTCGGGAGAGCTGCAATAGAGATTGATATTACTGAGAATATTTTCTTTATAACTGATATTGGAAGTAGTAGACACAAAGAAGGCAATATTACTGGCCAATTGGCTTTTCGTTTTAATAAAACTCATCTCCGCTTCTTTCATAGCCGGACGCTTCACGAATTTCCACCAAGGGTAGTCAGGTCCACCCCCACTATAATCCCATTTATCAATATAAATTGTGTTACTGCCAAATGCTTTGATATCGTTTTGGACTTTTCGTTCCAGACTATCCACGGTAGCTAATACGCCAATGATGCAAAAAATGCCGATGGTGATACCGAACAGCGATAAAAAGGTACGTAGCTTATTGACCCTCAATTCTTGAAGTGCCATTCGAAAACTGTTCCATAATATGCTGAGCAACTTAAACATATTCAAATGTAAGGTGTGAATAGGAATAGATCATGAGAATTTTATGGATGGAATCGTCTTCGAAAAACAAGCAATAGGCATTATTATTTCTGAAATGTTCAAAGAGCACGACTACAAGGCTATTTCAAGTTCAACAACACAAAAAACAGGCATAAAAACGAGAACAATTGCTCATTTCCTATTGTTTATCAACATTATGCATGAAAAAAGTTTTTCGTTTGAGAAATAGCTATCGCCTTCTGTGCTATTTTTGCAGCGATTTCTTAAAACATAAACTTGCGATATGACCTGGAAACAAGAATTTATTTCATCAGTTGGAAAGAAGCTGGTCATGGGACTCACCGGTATTTTCCTGATCCTCTTTCTAATTGTTCATGCCGGACTGAATGCCTGTATTTGGGCCAATGATGGAGGTGAAATGTTTTTACATGCGGCTCACTTTATGGGCGGCAACTGGGTTCCCCGCATCCTTGAAATCGGTCTTTTTGTGGGTTTTATCCTGCATATTTACCAAGGCTACCTCCTCACCATCGAAAACAGAAAAAAGCGTTCTGTTGGATACGCAGTTGCTTATAGTGATGGTAGTAAATGGTACAGTCGCAGTATGGGATTGTTAGGTACTTTAATCCTTTTATTCTTGATCATGCATATGTCACATTTCTGGTTCCCGAACAGATCCAATCAAGGATTTCTTTTAGGTCCGGAAATCAACTTATTTGAAAAAATGAAGACAGAGTTCAGCGTACTTTGGGTTGTTATTGTATATGTGATCGGTTGTATTTCGCTGGCTTATCATTTGGCACATGGATTCCAAAGCGCATTTAAAACGCTCGGAGTTCATAATAAAAAGTATAACAAAATGCTAGTGAGTATCGGATACGGTTTCTCAGTGATCATTTCACTGGTGTTCGCAATGATGCCCATTAGTTTTTATTTTAAATGGATTCAATAGGTGAAAGGTGAAAAGTGAAACGAATTTTTCACCTTTCACTTTTCACCTTTCACTTTTACTCTTTTCACTCAAAAAATCGTCTCGTATGCTGAATGCGAAAATTCCCGCTGGACCTTTAGAAAGTAAATGGACAGATTACAAAGGACATTGTAAGCTGGTGAATCCTGCCAACAAACGTAAGTTGGAAGTGATTATTGTAGGTACCGGTCTTGCCGGCGCATCTGCTGCTGCATCCTTGGGTGAACTGGGTTATAAAGTGAAAGCATTTTGCTTTCAGGATTCACCTCGCCGTGCTCACTCGATCGCTGCACAAGGTGGTATCAACGCTGCCAAAAACTATCAAAATGATGGGGATAGCGTTTTCCGCCTTTTTTATGATACCATTAAAGGAGGTGACTATCGTGCCCGCGAAGCCAATGTGCATCGTTTAGCTGAAGTGAGTGCCAATATCATTGATCAATGCGTGGCCCAGGGTGTTCCCTTTGCACGTGAATATGGTGGATTATTGAGCAACCGTTCATTTGGTGGTACACAAGTACAAAGAACTTTTTATGCTGCCGGACAAACCGGACAGCAATTATTGATAGGTGCTTATCAAGCTTTAGAGCGTCAGGTGGCATTGGGGAATGTGAAAATGTACAGCCGTCATGAAATGCTCGAGATCGTTAAAATCGATGGTAAAGCACGTGGTATCATTGCTCGCGACTTAGTAAGCGGCAAACTCGAACGCCATTTTGGTCATGCAGTATTGCTTTGCTCAGGTGGTTACGGTAATGTATTCTATCTGTCTACCAATGCCATGGGAAGCAATGTAACCGCGGCATGGAAAGCACACAAGCAAGGCGCCTTATTTGGCAACCCTTGCTTTACACAGATTCACCCAACTTGTATTCCGGTAAGTGGTGATCATCAGTCTAAATTGACATTGATGTCAGAATCACTCCGCAATGATGGTCGAATTTGGGTGCCTAAAAAACAAAATGATACCCGTAAAGCCACTGATATTCCAGAAGATGAGCGTGATTACTATCTGGAAAGAAGATATCCTGCTTTCGGTAATCTTGTACCAAGAGATGTAGCATCACGTGCTGCTAAAGAAAGATGTGATGCAGGTTATGGTGTAGGATCTTCCAAACAAGCTGTTTATCTGGATTATGCTTCCGCGATTGAAAGATATGGTCGCACAGAAGCCAACAAACAAGGAAAGAACAATGCCAGCATGGATGAAATCATTGCCATGGGTAAAGAAGTGGTAAAAGAGAAATATGGTAACCTGTTTGATATGTATGAAAAGATCACAGGCGAAAATCCATATGAAGTTCCCATGCGCATATACCCTGCTGTACACTATACCATGGGTGGATTATGGGTAGATTATGAATTACAAACCACCGTTCCGGGATTGTATGCCTTGGGTGAAGCAAATTTCAGCGATCATGGTGCCAATCGTCTGGGTGCTTCTGCACTGATGCAAGGATTGGCAGATGGGTATTTCGTTATTCCATATACTATTGGTAATTATCTGGCAGACGAAATTTATAGCCAAGCAATTGCAACCGATCATCCTGCATTCGCAGAAGCAGAGAAATCAGTGAATGACCGCATCCATCAGCTGATGAACATCAAGGGGAAACAAACAGTAGAAAGTTTCCATAAGCGTTTGGGCAAAATCATGTGGGATAAATGCGGTATGGCGAGAAACGAACAGGGATTAAAGCAAGCCATCGCAGAGATTCAGGCATTGAAGAAAGAGTTTTGGAGTGATGTTCGTATTCCGGGTGAAATTGAACAAATGAATCCGGAACTGGATAAAGCCAATCGCGTAGCTGACTTTATTGAATTGGGAGAACTGATGTGTATAGATGCATTGAACCGTAATGAAAGCTGTGGCGGTCACTTCCGTGAAGAATCTCAAACTGAGGAAGGCGAAGCTTTACGTGACGATGCTAATTATATGTATGTAGCTGCCTGGGAGTTCAAAGGCGAACATGAGTGGGAATTACATAAGGAAGCATTGAATTATGATGTAATTAAGCCAAGTCAGCGGAATTACAAGTAGAATAGAACACGGATTTTCATGATTTTCATGATTTGCGCAGATAGATACTATCATGAAAAATCATGAAGATCATGAAAATCTGCGTTCTATCATACGATATCTATAATTGTTCTTAGAAAAAAAGAAAGAAAAGGCAAATGATGATTTATTGATCAATTAAGCCTTTTCAAAATGAATGTAAGTTTTCAATTATCTGACCTTACGAATAAGATATTACGGTGCTACTACACTGTGTATAATGAATTAGGTTATGGTTTTTTGGAAAAGGTTTATGAAAAAGCTCTTTTATTTGAACTAAGAAAATCTGGTTTAATTGCACAACGGCAAGTTCGTTTATGCGTTTATTATGATACTATTGAAGTTGGTGAATATTTTGCTGATATTATAGTGAACGATGTAATTATACTTGAGATTAAAGCTGCTGAAGGTATTGTGGAGGCTCATGAGGCTCAATTAACTAATTACCTAAAAGCAACAAATATAGAAGTCGGACTCTTACTTAACTTTGGTAAAACACCACAGTTTAAGAGAAAGGTCTTCAATAATAAATACAAGAAACACTTATAACATCGGCATATGGAACATTATCACATGAATCTGAATCTCAAAGTATGGAGGCAAAAAAATAATGCCAGCAAAGGAGAGTTTAAACTGTACAGAGTTGAAAACATTTCTTCAGAAATGAGTTTTCTGGAAATGTTTGATGTGCTGAATGAGCAACTTATCCGTGATGGCGAAGACCCTGTTACATTCGATCATGATTGTCGTGAAGGTATTTGTGGAGCTTGTTCCATGTATATTAATGGGAAACCCCATGGTCCTTGGCAGGCCAATACCACATGTCAATTACACATGCGTGCCTTCAAAGATGGTGACACAATTGTAGTTGAACCATGGAGAGCCAATGCCTTCCCTGTGATTAAAGATTTGATGGTAGACCGTTCAGCATTCGATCGTATCATTCAGGCAGGAGGATATATCAGTGTGAATACCGGTAATGCCGTAGATGGCAATGCCTTACCTATCGAAAAAGACAAAGCAGACAGTTCATTCGCAGCAGCGATGTGTATTGGTTGTGGTGCTTGTGTGGCTGCTTGTAAGAATAGTTCAGCCATGCTGTTCCTCAGTGCTAAAGTATCTCATCTGGCCTTGTTACCACAAGGAGCCCCTGAGCGCAAATCACGTGTCATGAACATGGTCGCTCAAATGGATAAAGAAGGTTTCGGTGCCTGTACCAATACCGGGGCTTGTGAGGCTACTTGTCCAAAAGAAATTTCCATCAGCAATATCGCTCGTTTGAATCAGGAATATTTGATGGCGAGTTTGACTGCAGAATAGCTGCGAGCCACGAGCTACGAGCTGTGAGCTACAAGCCAAGATTAATAATAAAGCCATTCTCAAACAGAATGGCTTTATTATTAATAGTACCAATTAACATGTAAACAACGCTCATAGCTCACGGCTCGCAGCTCACAGCTGCTTATTTTCTCTTCAACAACAAAGCACTCACCAAAGAAACCAACAGCCCTACCGGTAAGATTTCAGCATAGGTCATAAGGGCGTTGAATAATGGATTTTTATACCATTTTGCAAAACTGGCCATTTCGGCTGTTTGTTTGGCCAATTCCGCTTCAGTGGCACCTGCAGCTTTAGCTTTTGCAAGCTCTACTTCCGCGTATTTTTCCGCAAAATCAGGAAAGAAATAAAAATATTCTACCAACCAGGTGGCTACATAAAAAGTAGCAGCGATCAATGCAATCAATATCCCAATCTTAAAAGCTTTACCAAAACTAATTAGTCCATCATTGTATCGGTCACGGAAGCTTTTAATGCCGACAAAAATAAAAGCAAAAGCCAGAATCATGGATGCGTATCCATAAATCATTCCATTTTCATGATCGCCGGAAGATTTAAAATACATAGTAGAAGCTACCATCAATACACTGACGATTAATCCGGCAATGATGCCGTTAACAAGAACTACTTTTTTCATATTTGGTTGATTTAGGGTGATAAATGAACCGCTAAAGTCGGATGTCCTTTTATCTTCTCGTTCATACTTTCGGGTGATTTTGATAATCTTAAATAGGAATCATCCAAAAGCATGAATATTTATGCAATCAAACCGATCTTTTTAGCTTTTTCAACCGCCTGTGTTCTTCTCTGTACATCCAGTTTTTCAAAAATCCGTGCCGCATGAGTCTTTACCGTATTCAGTGATACAAATAGGTTAGCTCCTATTTCCTGGTTACTCATCCCCTGAGACATCAATTGCAATACTTCTAATTCTCTTTCGCTGATGCCCAAGGCGTCCATTTCTTTACGATTGACCTCAAAAGGAAGTGAAGGATCACGGTATACCGTTTTTTCAACGATGCGGGTCTCTGTTTTAGGCCTAGTAAGTTTTCGGGATAACCAAATACCCAATCCGGTAAAAAATAAGGCTATGATTCCGGCATAAATTTCAAAAGAATGTTCGTAGATCAGGAATTTTAATTCCAGCCATCTCAATAATAGCAAGAGAATTGCCAGCGATAAACCATACAATCCAACCGTTTTGTATTTATAGAAAAAATTTGTTTTCATCTTCCCTAAGATAATAACTCCGCTTCAAAACCCCGCAGTGTTACCTTTGTATCATGCCTAACTCCTATTTCCAGTTCAAGCAATTCACCATTCATCAGGATCAATGTGCGATGAAAGTTTGTACCGATGCTTGTTTATTTGGAGCTTGGGTGGGGAGGAAAGTGAGTAGTGGGCAGATGACAGTTGACAGGAAGAATGAGCTTGCTTTAGATATTGGGA
>JACVCQ010000126.1 GCA_016741945.1 Chitinophagaceae bacterium | reverse complement strand
GCCTTGAGCTTTGGGTTTATTTGTTAGTGGGAAATACAAAGTTATTCACCACTTTAGTCTAAAAGGTAGTAGCTCGCAGCTCGTAGCTCGCAGCCCACAGCTTCACTCAAAAACTCTTACTTTTGCCGCGTTATGAGCATACAGCAAGACAATCGTTTTCAGGCCATTATTTCCCATGCCAAAGAGTATGGATTCGTATTTCCAAGTAGTGAGATTTATGACGGTTTAAGTGCCGTATATGATTATGGTCCTTATGGAAGTGAGTTAAAAAAGAATATCCGCGATTATTGGTGGAGGAGCATGACCCAAATGCATGATAATATTGTGGGTATTGATGCCGCCATTTTTATGCATCCTACCACATGGAAAGCCAGCGGTCACGTGGATAATTTCAGTGATCCAATGATTGATAATAAGGACAGTAAAAAAAGATATCGTGTTGATCATTTACTCGAAGCTAAAGCAGATCAGTTAAGAGAAAGTGGACAAGCCAATGAAGCAGATGCTTTATTGGCAGAAATGGATCGCTTGCTCGCAGCAGAAGACTTTACAGGATTGAAACAACTGATGAATGATCAGAAGATCGTTTGTAGTGTGAGTGGCACAGCTAATTGGACCGATGTACGCCAATTCAACCTCATGTTCTCTACGCAACTGGGTTCTGTAGCAGAAGATGCGGATACCATTTACCTGCGTCCGGAAACAGCGCAAGGTATTTTTGTGAACTTTTTGAATGTGCAGAAAACGGCAAGGATGAAAATCCCTTTCGGCATAGCACAAACTGGAAAGGCATTTCGTAATGAAATCGTAGCCAGACAATTCATTTTCCGTATGCGTGAATTTGAGCAGATGGAAATGCAATTTTTTGTTCGTCCGGGTACACAAATGGAATGGTATAACTATTGGAAAGAGGAGCGATTGAAATGGCATACCAGTTTGGGTATTCCTGCAGAAAAATATCGCTACCATGATCATGTGAAGTTGGCGCATTATGCAGATGCAGCGCTGGATATTGAATATGAATTCCCATTCGGATTTAAAGAAGTAGAAGGCATTCATAGCAGAACAGATTTTGATCTAAAAAGCCATCAGGAATACAGTAAAAAGAAACAGCAATACTTTGATGCAGATGTAGATCCTGCCACCGGAAAGCCTTATGGTAATTATATTCCTTATGTGATAGAAACTTCTATTGGACTAGATCGTATGTTCTTATTGGTATTGAGTCATGCTTACGAAGAAGAAACCATCTCCAAAGAAGATGGTACTTCAGACAGTAGGGTAGTGATGCGTATACCTGCTAAAATTGCACCAAATAAGTTGGCGATATTACCACTGATGAAAAAAGATGGATTACCGGAGATTGCTAAGCAATTGTTGGACGAGTGCAAGCCTCACTTCAAGTGTTTCTATGAGGAGAAAGATGCCATTGGTAAACGTTATCGCAGACAAGATGCCATTGGTACACCGTTCTGTGTCACCATCGATCATCAAACAAAAGAAGATGGAACAGTTACGATTCGTCACCGTGACAGCATGAAACAAGAGAGGGTTCATTTGAGCGAAATAAAATCAATGGTTTTAACAACTTTAGCGTAATCTCCTCTGCATGAAAGAATCGAAATTTAAGTGGAAGATTGCACAGAAACTGGAATATAAATGGTGGCAAAAATACCTGCGGTCTAAAAATGTAGATGAGTATGTAGCATACAAAAACAACTACTGGAATACTGTTCTAAAAAACCTGTCTTCGTTTCTTACCGTTCAAGGTCAACAACAAATCATGGATGCAGGTTGTGGTCCTGTAGGCATTTTTATGGTATTGGAAGGTAATCATGTAACTGCCGTTGATCCATTGTTGCATAAATATGCTGAATTGCCTCATTTCAATTCGGCTAATTATCCATGGGTTAATTTTTTAAATCAACCATTGGAAACCTTAAAACAGAAAGAAACATTCGATATCATCTTCTGCATGAACGCCATCAATCATGTCAATGATGTCGAACTTTGTTATGACCGTTTAGTAGCTGCATTAAAGCCCGAAGGAGTAATGGTTATTTCTGTAGATTGCCATCGCAGTAATATCCTCAAGAAAATATTTCAGCTTTTACCCGGAGATATGTTACATCCAGTGCAATTGAATCTTGCTGAGTACAATCAAAAACTTACAAAAAGAGGAATGCAGGTGTTGAAAGATGTTCTTTATAAAAGGGAGCCGATCTTTGATTACTTTATAACCATTGCAGTAAAAAATCATCAGTAATCAATAGCGCTACCCATACAATTCCAAGTGGATATCTTTTTTATCATATCCTAAAGCAATAATGCGCTGTTTGGCTTCATCGATCATATTTTTCCAACCACAGAGATAGAAGTAAGCGGGAGTTTTTTGAATACGCAGTAATTCTTCATATACGCCGTGGACATAACCTTTGTAAGCACCCTCATGTACAAATTCCTCACGAGAAAAAACAGGATGATAATAAAAGCCTGGTTCATCTTTCTCCAGTTGTTTTAATTCGGGTCCATATAAACAATCTCCCTGTTTTCGACAACCAAAAATGATATGAATATTTTGATGCGGAATTTTGTGCTGATGAATATGATGTGCCATAGAGCGGAAAGGTGCAATACCGGTTCCGGTACATATCAAAAACAGATCTTTATCCAAATGTTCCGGTAAAGTAAATACACCCTGAGGTCCACGAAGGGTTAATTCAGTGCCTACTGTCACTTCTTTAAAAAGATAATTGGTGCCGGCACCATCCTCCAATAAAACAATCACCAATTCAATAATATTGGTTCCATCAGGTGCAGAAGCAATGGAATAACTACGCCAACGTTTGTTTTTCTTCTCATGAATGGGAAGATCAAGCGTAACGAATTGCCCGGGTTTGAAGTCAAAAGATGCCAGTTCCGGAATCTCAATCCAGAAGCGACGAGTAGAATCAGTTGCATCTTCTATTTTGATCACCTTACCGGTGCGCCATGGTTCCAACATGGGAATGGTTTTACACAATGTAAGGATAATTTGAAAATTAAAAAAGGCGCAGTATTGTGTTACTGCGCCTTTTACATGAAAGAGAACCTATTATTTAGGATCTAATGCTCTTTTGATTTTTTCTGACAAATCTTGTAAGTGAATCTTACTCATTCTATCAGGATTGGTAGCAGCTGCAGCAGCTACTTGTGAGCGCAACTGTGTTAATTGTGCACGAGCAATACTGTATACATCACTGCGGCTATTCGCACCTGATGCATAAGGATTGTTGAATCCGCCGCCACCTAATGAAATAGTAATGGTAGTAGTTGAAGGATTCAAAAGGGTATTCAATTTTTCTACATAACTCTTCTGCAACATTCTGCGATAGTTATCAATTGCTTTGTTTGATTTCAGTTCACTAAAAAGATCAGACTGTAAATCATTCATCAGTTCTAGAGCACTATAAGCTTTATCTGCGCCAAAACGATCAGCGCAATACTGCATGCGATTCAATCTGTCAAGTGTCAATAATCCAGCCAAAGCGGCTTCTTGAGCAGATGCCAATGGATCAGCAGTTCCCGGAGGATTGATCTTGTTCCAGATCTTTTTATCGATCAACCATGTGGGTGTTTGGAATACCTGACGATTCAAGTAACCCAATGCATCCCGCTGCATAGACTTTGGAGTCACTTCATACACAGGCTCATCTTGCTCAGCTACTTTGAATGTTTCATATACACCACCAATGTTACGGGTAACATGGCCAATATAACGACGATACTGTCCGAGTAACTGTCCATACATAGTTGCGATGTTCTCATTCAAATCGCCTTCCTCTTTGGTCCACTCAGGTAAACCAGCCAATAAACGCTGTAAGTTTTTAATACCATAATCACTGGCTTTTACCGCATTATCACTCAGGTCTTCGCTCTGACTTCTTGGGTCAGCTTGATTCCCTGATTCATAAGTGCCAAACCAAGTACGTGGGTTGGCTTTTAGTGTTTCAGTAATCAGTTTATTGCTGCTTTTTTTCACTTCTTCCTCATTGTTGCCGGCAATATAACCGTAGCCCCAACGAATTGCCCACTGATCATAATCACCGATACGAGGATATAATCCCGCTTTGCTGATATTGTCTTCCGGTTGTGCTACATAGTTGAAACGAGCATAGTCCATGATAGAAGCAGTATGTCCATTGGCTTCTACCCAAGCTTTATCGCGCAGTTTTTCAACCGGAGTTTTACTACTGCTACCCATATTGTGACGAAGACCAAGTGTATGCCCAACTTCATGCGAAGAGACAAAACGTATCAGGTCGCCCATCAGGTCATCATCAAACTTCATGCTACGGGCACGTGGATCTGTAGCAGCTGCTTGTACCATATACCAGTCATGAACTAATTTCATTACGTTATGATACCAACCAATATGGCTTTCCAGGATCTCGCCACTTCTTGGATCGTGAACATTCGGACCGTAGGCATTTTCAACCGGAGATGCGAAATAGCGGATTACAGAATAACGGGCATCTTCCAAACTCATAGTAGTATCATTTTCAGGCCACTCTTTACCCATGATCGCATTCTTGAAACCCGCTTTTTCAAAAGCTTTCTGCCAATCGTTTACACCTAGTATTAGGTGCTTTCTCCACTGTTTAGGAGTTGCTGGATCGATATAATAGATAATGGGTTTCTTAGGCTCTACCAATTCTCCTTTTTTCCATTTTTCTACATCTTCATCTTTTGGTTCGAGTCTCCAACGAACCGCAAATTCTTTGTTTTCTACTTTTTGCTGGTTGTCACCAAAGAGAACATAATCATCAGTGAAGAACCCAACACGTTTATCAGCGATTCGCGGTGTCATTGGTTTTTCAGGCAACAGTAACATGGAAGTATTGAGTTCAATGGTTACAGCACCGGCAGCGTTCGCAGCAGGAATAATAGCGCCACCGCCCTGTCCGCCAAAACCTGCAGGAGCAGCTGCTCCTGCGGCATTAAATGTTTTCACACTTCTGATCTCTGTATTGATTGGATATGTACTGATCTTCTGAATATAAGATCTATCAGCAGCAATGGGACCTAAGCTCAAAGAACGTTTAATATTGGTATTGATGCTGACTACTTGATTATCTCCTTTGAAGTAATCGGTTACATCCAATACAACTGAAGTACTGTCTTTACCATAAGCAGCAATGGGGAAGGATGCAGCAATGGCATTGAGGTTAGAATTGGTAACCGCTTGGTAAATATCATCTTTAGGGTCAGCAGCATTCACCAAAGTAATGGTGCGAAGGAAAATATTACTATTCGGCCCTTTTTCAAAAGCCAGTGTTTGCTGATTGGCTATTTCACCCCCATAAGCCCCTCTTCCGTTTCCGGATATGGCAGGTACTTTAATATAACGGGTAACAGCCAGAATCTCACGGCCCAGGATGTTGTTGGGAATTTCAAAGTAATATTTGTCATCTATTTTGTGAACCGTGATCATCCCTTTCTGAGAGATGGCTTTATTGGTGATAACGTCTTTGTATGCACGGGGTCCTTGACGTTGAATTCCTCCACCAAAGCCACCCGGGGCCTGTAGATTGGTCAACTGAGGAGCACCTGCAGGACGGGTCGTATCCCGGTTTTGTGCAGTAGATACGGTCGCTGCCAGCATGGCTGCTACGATAAAATAATTTCTCATTGTTTCAGTGTAAAATGGTTTTGAATAATCGTTAAAGATAGGTTCGTAAAGGAATCAACAATTTTTTTTAGGATAGTGTTGGATGAATGGTAAAATCTTTAATTTGGGTCGGTGAAAAGATCGGGGTGGATTTCATGTTTCCTCCTATCTTGCCACCCCTGAAATAGCGGATAAATGCGGTTTTTTGCTGAATCAAATTTGCCGCTTTCAGGAAATTACCTATTTTGTAACCCCTTTCGGACTGATGAAATGGTGTTTGAGTGACTTCAAAGATTTTTCATTAGCATTGTGAGGATCATTTTTTAAATCAACTGTTATTTTAAAAAACAAAAATCAATCGAATCATGGCTGAGACAAAACCAACTGCAACAGCTGCAAAAAGCACAACGTCTGTTCAACCCAAGAAGAGCAGTAATTTAGTTGCAACCCTTGCCCCCGTTTTATGTATCCTGGGTGGTTATTTTATCTGGCGAGTAGTATTAGGAAGTGCAGGTAACTTCACAAATCCAGATCCTGATCCAAGCCATTGGTTCTGGCCTGCACATGCTGGTCCAAAGGGTACATTTACAAAAATGTATGAAGGTGGTATCGTAGTACCTATCCTGATTGGTACTTTCTTAACTGCTGTAACTTTCAGTATTGAAAGATTATTAACTGTATCAAAAGCTACTGGTGCCGGTAACATTGCCGAGTTCATTCGTAAAGTACAGTTTCACTTAGCGAACAAAGAGGTGGATAAGGCTTTGGCTGAGTGCGATAAGCAAAAAGGATCTGTAGGTAATGTAATGAAAGCAGGTCTGCGTAAGTATAAAGAAATGATCACCAATACTGAGTTGGCTACTGAGCAAAAAGTATTGAATATCCAAAAAGAAATTGAAGAAGCGACTGCATTGGAACTGCCAATGTTGGAGAAGAACCTTGTGTTCCTGTCTACTATTGCTTCTGTAGCAACCCTATTGGGTCTGTTTGGTACCGTATTGGGTATGATCCGTTCATTCTCTAAATTAGGTGATGAAGGTGGTGGAGAAGCTGCTCGTGAACTTTCACAAGGTATCTCTGAGGCCCTGTATAACACGGCATTGGGTATCGGTACTTCAGCGATCGCTATCATTATGTATAACGTATTTACCACTCGTATCGATGGTATTACTTATGGCATCGATGAGTCTGGATTCACTTTAACTCAAAGCTTTGCTGCTAACTACAAATAATCGTTGATTATTTGTATGGAAAATCAAGTGTTTTGAATCTAATTAGTGAATGCAATAAATAATTAACAATGGGAAGAGCCAAATTACCTCGTAAAAGTACCAACATCGACATGACAGCCATGTGTGATGTGGCCTTTCTCCTGTTGTCGTTCTTTATCTTAACAACAAAGTTTAAACCGGCAGAAGCTATTGC
>JACVCQ010000125.1 GCA_016741945.1 Chitinophagaceae bacterium | reverse complement strand
ACCCAATGTTGTGGTATGTCCTGCTGTACTTGATGCAATAAATCCCGGAGCGATATAGTATGTATAGTCTTGTGCTGTAAAATAAGCTTGTATTTTCTCATTCGTAGCTATAACATCCACAGCAGCATTCCCATGTTGTGCGTCTGTTATAATCAAGGATCTGGAATCTATCCATTGTTGATTAAGTTCTAATGACTGAATTTTTGCAGATAATATAACAGATGAAAGGATTTCGCCGAATGCAACAATTCTATCTTGTGTACGGGGTGACAATTCCTTTAAGCGATATACGCCATCCAGTAGCTCCTCTAATTCATTACAATACTGCTTAACCTTACTAAGTACTGAACTCTGTTGCTCTACTGGTAATAATTCTCTTACGGTAGAGAGATGTTGAACTGATAATAATTCTGCCTCATTTGTGTATGAATCGTCTGCATTGGCAGCCATGAGCGCCATCTTCAATAAATGATCGGTAACACCACTCATCGCTGAGACTACTACTACTAACCCATCTGAAGAGGATTGATTCAATAAAATGGATACTACTTTTTGAATATGATCGGCATTGGCCATCGAAGTACCGCCGAATTTGAGCACTTTCATAAAACTGATTTGAAATACAATGAAAAGAGGGTGATCCCTGAAAACGATCCGAAGATCCTTAGATGATATAAAATGTATAACCCCTTACAGGGTCGTAGTAATAGTAGCAGTACCTGTTGCTATGGAAGCGAAAGAGAGTAAAAAATATGACTGCGTTTTATTCATTCATCATAAAGATAAGGAGTTATTGAGTATTAAACCAAATAACCGAAAAGATTATCATTTTTATTCAGTTCTGTATAATTGATTTGGTGTGCAACAAGTTTCTTTACTAACAACTGATAGTCTTTTCTCGATTTCAACTCAATACCTACCAATGCCGGACCGGTTTCTTTATTGTGTTTTTGCATGTATTCAAATCTGGTAATATCATCATGTGGTCCTAATATATCATTTACAAACTGTTTCAATGCCCCGGGTCTTTGTGCAAAACGGATTAGAAAATAATGCTTCAATCCTTCGTACTGTAATGATCTTTCTTTAATCTCTTGCATCCGATCAATGTCATTATTACTACCACTAACTACACATACTACTTTTTTCCCTTTGATCTGCTCCGCATAGTTATCCAAAGCGGCTACGGATAAGGCCCCTGCCGGCTCAGCTACAATTGCATCTTCATTGTAAAGTTTGAGAATAAAAGAACAGATTTTCCCTTCTGGAACGAGACATACTTCATCCAAAACATCTTTACAAATAGTAAAAGTGAGATCACCTACTTTTTTTACTGCAGCGCCATCTACAAATCTTTCGATTGTTTCCAACTCAACAGGTTTACCGGCTTTCAAGGCTGCTGTCATAGAGGGTGCCCCTTCGGGTTCAGCCCCGATAATTTTTGTATGGGGAGAAATGGTTTTGAAAACTGAGCCGGCACCTGCACTTAATCCGCCACCACCAATCGGAACAAATAAGTAATCAATATTACTTTGTTCTTCAAGTATCTCTACCGCTACTGTTGATTGTCCTTCAATGATCTTCATATCATCAAATGGTGGAATAAAAGTCATCCCATTTGCTGCTGTATATGCCTTAGCCGCCATTGCACAATCATCAAAAGTATCGCCGGTAAGAATCACATCAATTGCATCAGCACCAAACATTTTAGTTTGTGTAATCTTTTGATTCGGTGTACTTACCGGCATGAACACAACACCACGAATTCCCAATTTTTTACAACTGTATGCAAACCCTTGTGCATGATTACCGGCACTGGCACATACGACTCCTTTTGATAATTGAATGGGATCTAAGCTGCTCATCATATTATAAGCACCTCTCAACTTATATGAACGTACGATTTGCAAGTCTTCTCTTTTCAGATAAACACTACAATCATACTTTCTTGATAAAGAATGATTATAAGTAAGTGGTGTTTTAACAACTACTTCTCGCAAACGATCAGCTGCAGTAGTAAAATCTATCGAATAGCTTATTGTTTTCATGCCGATAATTTTATGAAAGTGCGACAGCTTCCTCTACTTTTTGATTTTCTGGACGAAGACTTCTCACTGTTTTTCCTGCTTGCCATAACTCACTTTCACGTAATTCTTTTAATTCTTCTTCCAGTTTTTCTCTATAATCAGCTTTGCTATTACTTTCGATTGATTTGGCTGCTTCTTTTCCCGTTGCTACACTATCATATAATTCAGTAAAAACAGGCAATGTTGCATCTCTGAATTTTTTCCACCAATCCAAAGCTCCTCTTTGAGCAGTGGTGGAGCAATTGGCATACATCCAATCCATACCATTTTCAGCAACCAATGGCATAAGTGATTGTGTCAATTCTTCTACGGTTTCGTTAAATGCTTCTGAAGGAGAATGACCTTTGGAACGCAATACCTGATATTGTGCTGCAAATATGCCCTGAATAGCACCCATTAAAGTTCCTCTTTCGCCTGTTAAATCACTATATACTTCTTTTTTGAAATCAGTTTCAAACAAATAGCCACTACCAATAGCAATACCTAATGCAATGACTCTGTCAAAAGCCTTACCTGTTGCATCTTGGAAGATTGCATAACTACTATTCAACCCTCTTCCTTGTAAAAACATTCTACGCAACGAAGTTCCGGATCCTTTTGGTGCCACCAGAAATACATCTACATCTTTCGGAGGCACAATTCCTGTCTGATCTTTATACGTTACGCCAAATCCGTGAGAGAAATACAAAGCTTTACCCGGTGTAAGGTATTGCTGTACAGTTGGCCATAACTTTATCTGTGCAGCATCACTCAAAAGATAACAAATAATGGTACCTCTTTGTAATGCCTCTTCAATTTCAAATAAGGTTTCTCCCGGAACAAAACCATCTCGTACAGCTTTATCCCAGCTCTTTGAATTTTTTCTTTGTCCGATAATCACATTGATCCCGTTTTCTTTTTGATTCAATGCTTGTCCCGGACCCTGAACACCATATCCAATTACTGCTACTACTTCATCTTTTAATACTTCCTGTGCTTTTTCCAGAGGGAATTCTTCTCTGGTGACTACATTTTCTACAACGCCTCCAAAATTTAACTTTGCCATGTTGCTTATTTTATATTTTAATAGATTGGGTTGATTACATACTAAATATTTCTTGTTGTTTTCCCAGGTATTCATTTTCGATCAAAGCATCACTTGGGTCTGTTGCTTCAAACTCTTTGATTTTTTCATGAAAACCGCTACTGGCTTTAATAATAGCCACACGTGCACTTCGAACAAATTCTATGAGCCCATAAGGTTCTAAAACACTAATAAGTCTGTTGGTTTCCTCTCTATGACCACTGGTTTCAAAAATGGTATAGTCTTTTCTAATTACTACCGCCCGTGCACCATACTCTCTCAATAATCTTTCCACTTGTACTTTTTCAGCGATCTCATCCGTAGATACTTTATATAGTGCCAATTCCTGCCAAACGATTTCATTATTCGTATTGTAATACGCTTTTAAGACTTCTACCTGTTTTTCGATTTGACGTACTAACTTCCCAACTACTTCTTCCAACTCATCTATAACAATGGTAAAACGATGAATGCCCTCTACCTCTGAAGGTGAAGTATTCAAACTTTCAATATTGATCTTACGTCTGGAGAATATAATTGCAATTCGGTTCAGTAAACCAATATGATTTTCTGTATAGACCGTGATGGTAAATTCTTGTTTTTGCATAAGTTTACTTTAATCTGATTTCACTAACACTACAGCCTTGAGGAACCATTGGGAATACATTATTTTCCTTTCCTACCATTACTTCTAATAAATAAGATCCCTGATGAGAAAGCATTCTCTGTAATGCCCCTTTTAAATGATTTCGTTCTTTTACCGTTTCACCATTAATACCATATCCTTTAGCCACCATTACATAATCTGGACTAGCTATATCAACAAAAGAATATCGTTTATCATGAAACAATTGCTGCCACTGACGTACCATTCCTAAAAACTGGTTATTAAGGATGAGTATTTTAATATCAATACCCGTTTGCATGATGGTGCCTAATTCTTGTATGGTCATTTGAATACCACCATCTCCAATAACAGCAACAACCGTTCTTTCCGGTGTCCCAAATTTTGCTCCAATTGCTGCAGGCAATGCAAATCCCATAGTACCCAACCCCCCCGAAGTAATATTGCTTCTGGTTTGATTGAATTTAGCATAACGACATGCTACCATTTGATGCTGACCAACATCAGAAACTATAATAGCTTCTCCTTCTGTTAATTCATTCAAAACACGAAGCACTTCACCCATGGATATTTGTCCTTCGGCAGGATATAATTCATTACTAATGACTTCTTTTTCTTCTTCTTTTTGATACACCCTGAATTTTTCTATCCATTGAGGATACACTTTGGTTTGTATCAATCGTGTGAGCATTGGTAATGTTTCTTTACAATCGCCCCATACACCTACGGCTGCTTTTACATTTTTATCGATTTCAGATGGATCAATATCCAAATGAATCACTTTTGCTTGTTTGGCATATTTGTCTAGTCTGCCTGTAACCCGATCATCGAAACGCATACCGATTGCAATCAATACATCACCCTCATTGGTCATTACATTCGGTCCGTAGTTACCATGCATACCCAACATCCCCATATTCAGTGGGTGATCAGTAGCTAAAGCACTCAACCCTAAAATAGTCCAAGCAGCAGGTATCCCTGATTTTTCCAAGAAAGCTTTGAATTCCTGTTCTGCATTACCCAGTATCACACCCTGGCCAAAAATTACAAACGGCTTTTCTGCTGCATTGATTAGTGCTGCGGCAGCTTCGATAAATTCTTTTCTGATATAAGGTTTGGGTCGATAACTCCTGATATGATCACAGGTTTGATACCCTGCATATTCGAATAATTGTAACTGTGCATTCTTAGTAATATCAATCAATACAGGACCCGGTCTTCCGCTTCTGGCGATATAAAAAGCCTTCGCCAATACCTCCGGAATTTCACATGCATCTGTGATCTGATAATTCCATTTGGTTACAGGAGTGGTAATATTAATCACATCTGTTTCCTGAAAAGCATCCGTTCCTAATAGGTGGGCGAATACTTGTCCTGTAATACAAACCAGTGGCGTACTATCTATTTGTGCATCTGCCAATCCTGTAACCAAATTAGTAGCACCCGGACCACTCGTTGCAAATACTACCCCCACTTTACCCGATGCTCTGGCAAACCCCTGTGCAGCATGTATTCCTCCTTGTTCATGTCGAACAAGGATATGTTTTAGCTGTTCATGATAATCATACAATGCATCATAAATAGGCATAATGGCTCCGCCCGGATACCCGAATATGGTATCAACCCGCTCAGCAATCAATGCTTCGAGTAATGCATGTGATCCTGTAATCTGTACGGTTTCTTTTACCGGCTGTTCTATGATGTCTAGCGCTGTTTCCATTATCATTACTTGTTCATGAATAATTAAATTTCATCTGTTACACAACCCTCTGATGCATCTTTTACGACTCTTGCATACTTAAACAATAAGCCTTTTGTTACTGTTAAAGAAGGTCTTTTCCATGCTTGCTTTCTTTGTTGTATTTCTTCTTCAGCTACTTGTAAATTGATAGATCTTGTTGTGACATTCAACTCAATAATATCATCATCCTTCACCAAAGCAATCAGTCCACCGTCATAGGCTTCAGGAGTAATATGTCCAACAACAAAACCATGTGTACCCCCACTAAATCTACCATCAGTAATTAATGCCACAGACTTACCTAATCCTGCCCCAATAATTGCAGATGTAGGTTTCAACATTTCAGGCATACCCGGACCACCCTTGGGTCCTACATAACGAATCACTACCACATCCCCTTTTTTGATCTTTCCACTATTAATTCCTTCTATCAATGCATGCTCTCCATCAAATACACGTGCAGGACCAATGAATAATTCACCTTCTTTACCAGATATTTTTGCTACACTTCCTTTCTCTGCCAGATTCCCATATAATATTTGCAGATGTCCTGTTGCTTTTACCGGGTTTTCGAGTGGATAAATGATTTTTTGTGCTTCAAAATTTAAATCTGGAACAGCCGCAAGATTTTCTGCTATCGTTTTTCCGGTAACTGTCAAGCAATCACCATGCAATAATTTTTTTGATAAGAGATATTTCATCACTGCAGGAAGTCCACCATATTGATGTAAGTCTTGCATCAGGTATTTCCCACTTGGCTTAAAGTCTGCCAGTACCGGAATACGATCACTGATGGTTTGAAAATCATCTTGTGTTAATGAAACATTCACTGCTTTAGCCATAGCAATCAAGTGTAAAACCGCATTGGTACTGCCACCAAGAACCATGATGACTGTCATAGCATTTTCAAAAGCCTTGCGTGTCATGATATCACTGGGTTTGATATCTTTTTCCAGTAATAATCGAATGGCTTTACCTGCTTCCAAACACTCTTTCTTCTTTTCATCACTCAATGCCGGATTAGAAGAAGAGTAAGGTAAACTCATACCCAATGCCTCAATGGCTGATGCCATAGTATTAGCCGTGTACATACCTCCGCAAGCTCCTGCACCCGGACAAGCATGTTGAATAATGCCTTTAAAGTCTGCTTCAGAAAGTTCACCAGCAATTTTTTGCCCCAGTGCTTCAAATGCGGATACAATATTCAGATCTTGCCCATTATAATGACCCGGTGCAATGGTTCCTCCATATACCATGATGGATGGACGATTCAATCGACCCATCGCAATCAATGAACCCGGCATATTTTTATCACATCCGGGTAAAGCGATTAATGCATCATAATACTGTGCCCCACAAACAGCTTCGATGGAATCTGCAATCACATCGCGACTTACCAAAGAGTAACGCATACCATCTGTTCCATTACTCATACCATCACTCACACCGATGGAGTTGAAGATGAGACCTACCAGACCATTGTCCCATACACCCTGCTTTACCAATTTCGCCCAATAATTCAGATGCATGTTACAGGGATTACCATCAGACCCAATACTGGCAACTCCGACCTTTCCTTTTTTTAATT
>JACVCQ010000124.1 GCA_016741945.1 Chitinophagaceae bacterium | reverse complement strand
TTGAAGTACCCGATGATGAGAGGGTTTAACGAATATATATTCTAACCAACCTAGTTTCCCGACCAGTTGTGTATGCGTAAAAAACGGGTATACACCATGGATGATCAGAAAAATAGCAATCATATCGGGAGGAAAACCTAAAAGCGGTAAAACAGACCAAAATAATCCACGTGCAATCGCCTGAAAAATTGTAATACGTGTAGAAACAGTGTAGTTGAAATCATCGCTTTGATGATGTACCACATGTACACTCCAAAATAAATTCACTTTATGACCAAATCGATGATACCAATACCATACAAAATCTGTGATCAAGAAAATCAACACCCAACTCATAAAAGTTGGACGAATATCAAAAATGGCATAATGCTCGTAGATCCAAGAAAAGACAAAATAAAATGCCCCGGTAGTAAGCAGATCCGTTACCCTTTCGGCAATTCCAACATTCAAGTTAGCGATCGATTCTTCAAATTGATGGAGTTTTCTTTTTCTTTTTTGGCTGATATGGTATTCCAACAAAATGAACCCTATGAAAAAAGGTACTGCCAGTGCCAGAAGATTGATTTTTGTCATAAATACTTTACCTGTTAGAGGATAAAATTAATTTTAAATTATTATCCTACCAAATTGGTAGACTTATAAAATTCTGATAATTTTACGTTGTAAGTAGGGCATTATTATTACATATGCTGCTAATTAGACAGAAGTATTTCATCGATTCTCATCAAGAGCAGTTTCAAATCATATACAGTCACGTGGCCGAGTGGATAGGCTGAGGTCTGCAAAACCTTCTACGATGGTTCGAATCCATCCGTGACGTCTTGTAGAATAAGTATTTTGAAATAAAATAGTAAGCAAATACGATATAGTTGATTATTTCGAAACAACTTAAAGTTGAATTCATTCACTCGTTTGATAGTAATCGCATTGTGATTTTGAACCTTCTATCTACTAGAGTATTTATAAACAAAATAATTACAAGTATAATTTCATTAATCTGTGTTATCGGCTATTGAATTTGTACAAAAGAAAACGTGGTTACGTTTAAAAAACCTATTTTTCCAACTTACTGAGTGCTATGTCACGTATCTATTGTATATATATAATCATAATAAGCACATTCTCTATACTTTGGAAAAGAAGAAAAGAAGCCAAATGGGCAGAGACAACTATTTCAAAGATTGAACAACAACTTGGTGGATCATTAAGCGATTCTGCAAAAAGCAGGGCTATTGTTAGTTACTCGGGTTTTATCCCGATGGTTACAGATCCATTTTTGAATCTGCATAACCGCTACACCAACAATGCAGAAAAAGAAAGGATCTTACTGTATTTCATTTGCAGCTCTCTATTTGATGATTTCAGCGATCTTGATCAATTAACGAATGAAGAGCTTTATAATATATCATTTCATCCAGAAAAGTATTCAGCTACTCAACAAGAGGAAAAACTATTTCTATATGCGCACCAAAAATTGAAAGCAGCGGTACAAGATCAGTCTGAATATGATAAGGCGACAAAAAGGCTATTTACTGCTCAGTTAAATTCTGTTCAACAAAAAAATCCCGCCATTTCAATACAAGAAATTAAAGAAATCACTCTAGAGAAAGGTGGCACTGCTACTTTTTTATGTCATTTTTACTTAGATGAAAAAGCGAACGATATAGAGCAACAATGCTGGTTTTTATTAGGAAGTGTATTCCAAGTTTTAGATGATTTGATGGATGTACATCAAGACCTCCAAGAAGGGAGTTATACGATGCCCATAAAAATGAAATATGCTTCCGAAAGTGAGCAGTTTTTTACAGATCAAATTCAACGTCTCCAATCAGCTATAGATCAACTTCCTTTTCATTGGAGGAATAAGTTTACATTAATGATGTCTGCAATGGCGATGTATTCACTAGGCAAATTAGCATTATATCAACTCAAAAAATTGGAAATAACTAACACAGGTATGCCTGACTTAAAACAAGTACCACGAAAGTATCTGATCATTGATATGGAAAAACCTATGAATATTTGGCGCTGTATAAAGTATATCTATAAGGACATGAATATTTGGCTCAAGAATCAGAAGTCTTTTACTTAATTATTTGATTTTCGGTAACCAAAAAACATCAACTGAATTATTAAAATTCTTTGACCCAGATTTTTATATCATGCGGAGCTGTTTCATCACCACCAAAATAAGGAAAGAGTTTATATCCCTCTCCCATTTGCGTAGGAGATGTGCGTCTAACTGCAGTAGATTTACCATTCAGCGTAAACACATACTGGTTACCCTGCACTTTAATACTACAATTGTGTTCTTTTCCAATGGCAATTGTTCCTAAATCCTTAAACTCACGTGTACTATCATTATAATTATAAGCCCAAAGATGCAAAGCATCTTGATACCAATTCCAGCCAAATCGGGCACTGAAAAAATGATGAAATGCATTATTGTCAGAAAAGCCGTATAGTTTATTAATATCTGGCTGATTACCCGGATTTACCGTCTTATTAAATTGCACTACTATCAAATCTTACAAGAAATTTCAACGCATTTGTTTTGACAATTACAATGGTTGTTGAGTCATTATTAGAATAATGCTTCCCTTTGCCTATCACATACTTGGTAAAACCTGCAGTAGATGGAGGTGGATGCATTATTGGGCTGGCAATTGTATCATTTAGAACAGAATCGGGTAGCTCATAATTTTGCTGGCAACCGACCAATAGCATCCATACAAGCCAAGCTACTCCTATTTGGGGTTTCATTACATGGACGCTTAAACCATATACGCATAATATCAATGGAAGGTTTCCTATTTTCCATTGCCTAATTCAGTCATGCCAACTCATCAAATGGCTTTTTAAAACTTTTTTCACATAACGTAGGCTTCGTGGCTTCATTATTGTGTGTCTTCTTTGAAATAACTAAACCATGGAGCATTATACCCTGCAAACCCGTTTTATCACTCGTCAAGCAAAAGGTAGTACCTTATTGAACATTCTAACCCGTTTGTATAACAAGATAGCCTATGCACATGGCTGTCATCTCTACATCATCAATCAGGATACGGAGAACAGTGATCATATCTTTGTCACTGAATTATGGGATTCCCCCGAGAGTCATCAACAATCTCAAAGTCTGCGTGATTTCCAAGAAGCCATCTCCCAAGCCACACCTCTTCTAGCCATTGAACCTGAAAGAAGGGTATTAAAGGCTGTGGCGGGGAAAGGGTTATTGTAATCAGAAACAGAGGAATAAGAAATAAGGAATGAGTAAGTACAGTACAAAACCCACTTTCTTATTCCTTATTTCTCATTCCTGATTCCTCTGTTTCTTATTTTCTGTTTTGTACTTTTGCCCGAATGGGACAGAAAAAGCTGATACGGTTTGAAGCCATCAAGGGTTTTGATAATGTGCTGGAGTATCCGGAAGGAATGCAGGGTAAATGGAAGGATTTTTTTAAGAATGATCATGCGATTACCCTTGAACTGGCTTGTGGCAAAGGAGAGTACGCTGTTGGACTCGGACGCATGTACCCTGCTCGTAATTTCATCGGAATCGATATCAAGGGAAACCGCATCTGGCGAGGGGCTAAAACCGCTTTGGATGAAGGATTACAAAATGTAGCTTTCATCCGCTCTCATATGGATAAAATCACCAACTATTTTCAACTTGGTGAAGTATCTGAAATATGGATCACTTTTCCCGATCCACAGTTACGCATCTCAAGAGTTAAGAAAAGACTGACCCACCCTAAATTTCTTCGATTATACCAACAAATTTTATCTCCGGGCGGATTGGTTCATTTAAAAACGGATAGTCCGGATCTTTATCAATTTACCTTACTTGTGATTGAACTATATGGACTGAAGTTGGTAGAACGATCCGACAATATATATGCTCAAACTGAGATCAAACCTGAATTGTGTATCAAAACGCATTATGAGGGCCTAGATATTGCACAAAGTAATCGAATTCATTATCTATGCTTTAGATTAGACAAGGAAATGCCATTAGCTACTGATGACGTTTTAAAACAACATTTGCATGAATCGACAGCTGACAGAAGGTAAAGATTTTTATTATGATGAACATGGCTATGTCGTGTTCACTGAAGCTTACCATATCAGTAAGGGATATTGCTGTGGTCATGGTTGCAGACATTGTCCGTTTGAATATGAGTCTGTACCTGAACCCAATCGTTCGGAATTACTCGCTCAAAAACAAAAAGCTACTGAGCCAAAAGTGTAAATTGCTTGTATAAATTTCATACAAGTGCCGCCAAAAAAATCAACTGAAAAGCCTAGGACTGTACTACCATCAGGCAGTAACGATGTTTCTTTCTTTGAACAGGTATATGATGTGGTACGTCAGATACCCAAAGGCCGTGTTACTTCTTATGGTGCTATTGCTGCTTTTTTAGGCACTAAAATGAGTGCCAGAATGGTAGGTTGGGCCATGAACGGCTCTTTTCATATAAAACCGAAAGTACCCGCACATCGTGTTGTCAATAGGAATGGCATGCTAAGTGGTAAGGCCCATTTTGCTACACCCACATTGATGGAAGAATTACTAGCCAAAGAAAAAATCAAAGTAAAAGATGATGTAATCGTTGACTTTGAAAAAAAGTTTTGGGATCCAGCGGTTGAAATCGGGCTGTGAGCCGCGAGCTACGAGCTGCGAGCTTTGAGTAGAAAATAAGTTTTGCTCGAGGCTCGCAGCTCATAGCTCGTAGCTTAAGTATAGTAAGGACTAATCATCCAATACACCACCGGCCCCGTTACTGCAACATAAAACCATAATGGCCAGGTGATCTTCGCAATCTTTTTGTGTTGTGCATATTCACCGGTGAGACCTCTGTAAGCAGTGAATAAAATGAAAGGAAGAATAATTGCTGCCAGAAAAATATGGGTGATCAGAATGATATAGTAGACCATTCGCATACTTCCCACCGCTAATTTTTCTGCTTCACTTATTAATCCATCGTAATCTGAATCACCAAATTTTGCTTCTCCTGCTAAGAGGTGGTGCGCAATATAAGATACCAGAAAAGCTACTGATAGTAATAAAGCCAGCACCATGAGTCGTTTATGTAAGGCAAAACTTTTTTGCTTTACTGCTATTAACGCTGCTACCAACAATATGGCAATAGATGCATTGATGAATGCATTGATCTTTGCAAAAACATGTACATCAAAGTTTACACCGATATCCAGTTTAACACGACCCAGTACTACTACAGCAGTGAATACAACTACAGAGAATATACCAATCAGCCAGCGGGCCTGTTTATCGTTTTTGGGAAGTGAGGGTTCTAACATAATGTTTAGTTTATTGCCACTGAATGAACAAAATAACACTGAATCATTCTAAAAGTTTATCCATTTATTTTACGCCTGTTTCTCATATAGAGTACAAAGAAAATGACTGCCAATACAATGATCAGCCATAACCAGCTCAAGTCAATGATCTGCATAAATACGGTACTCTTTTTCTTTTTATCTTTTTCCAGCATCAAAAATCCAATATCGCGGGCTAGTTTGGAGAGCGAAGTGGAATCTAATCCGTTGTAATATCCTCTTACATAGCGATCCTTATCCAACAATACAAACCTGGTGGTATGAACAAAATCAGGGCTCATCGGTTCTTCGCTGAACTTATCTACTTTCAGTTCTTCATATGCAAAACGATAAATAGAATCTTTACTTCCTGTCAGCATCCACCAATTATCATGATTCACACCGAATCGATCTGCATAATCTTTTAATACACTTACAGAATCATGTTCCGGATCTACGGTGAATGAAACAAATTGTACAATAGAGGTATCGATTTTATTGCGAACATTTCCACCTTTCAAAAACGATTGTTGCAGCTTCGACATGCTTCTGGTAAGACCCGGACAAATGCTTCTACAACTGGTGAAAAAGAAGTCAACCACCATGATCTTTCCTTGCTTATCATACAAACTTACCGTTTCGCCCAGTTGATTTTGTAAAGTGATATTAGATGTCTTGTGCCAAACACTATCAGTGATCATCTTACCTTTCTCTACCCTCGTGACTACAGTATCCAGCAAATATTTGCGTGGCATATCCACTGCTGACTCACTAGCATATTTCAAGATCAGGTAACAAAGAATGGGAATGAAAACCGCTACCAACAACCCGAGTATCGCTTTCTTATTCATATTGAGCAGTATAAAAAAACCATCGCCAAAACAGCGATGGTTTGAACAGTAATAAGGTTATAACAAGTATTTCTTAGTGTTTGTTTTCCACCGCACCTTCACTCTTATGCGTAGAATCAGCATGGGCACCCGCAGCAGTGCCATGAGATCCATGTTCTTTCTTCTCTACTTTGATGGTGCTTTGCTCTTTGAAATAAGGATCGTATGTATTACGCAAATTTCTGAAAGAGTTACCATCAGCCAAGAAAGCGATGATGAACCAGATGAACAAAGCCAAAGGAACTACAATCGTCATGATCAGGTTTTTGATCTCATGTTTCAGGTGCATGAAATATCCAACGATATAAAATGCTTTTGCCAACATGAGAATGATGATCGCCCCCTTAATGGCCAATCTTAAACCTTCACTTTCCATCCCAATCATCCAGAAACCGAGAACCAGTTCAATGATGGTTAAAACAGAAAGAATGATGGTTACTTTTTTGATCTCACTGGTACCGCCGCCATGTGTTTCTTCGTGACCTACTGAATGTGACATATCAATATCTTAATTAAGTAAATGAATGTTTGATTAAACCAGATAAAAACAAGTGAATACGAATACCCAAACCAGATCTACAAAATGCCAATACAATCCGGCTTTTTCAATCATTAGGTAATGTCCACGCTGTTCAAATTTATCCATCAATGTCATGATCAACATTACAATATTGATGATCACTCCGGAGAATACATGGAAACCATGGAAACCGGTGATGGTAAAGAAGTAGTTCGTAAAGTTGGTTGAAGAAGCAGTTCCATCCGCATTCAAGAATGGATTGCTACCCCACCATGCACCTTCATGATGTAAGTGTGTCCACTCCCAAGCCTGGCAACCCAAAAATGCCAAACCACCGATGATGGTCCAGATCAGGTTTTTCACCACGCCTTTTTTATCCATGTTATGTCC
>JACVCQ010000123.1:1254-7143 GCA_016741945.1 Chitinophagaceae bacterium | reverse complement strand
TCAGTGGGCTGACTGAAAACACTACTGATGTCATTTCCTGCTGTGGTAAAAGCGGTTGCTGTTTTGTCGATATTACCACTAAAACCAAAAGTAGTGCGCAGTTTCAGTGATTGAAAAATACTCGGGTTCCACCATTTTTCTTTGTGTATGAACCAGCCGGTACCTATTGACCATAAGGGAACCGTTTGTTGATTGGCTTCTACACCAAAAAGATTGGAAGCATCTTTTCTGGCACTCATGGTTAACTGATAGCGTTGTTGAAAACTATAACCCAAATTGGCAAACTGTGATAAAAAACGATCAATGGTCAGATTGTGTACGGTTGATGTTGGGATCCTGGAAGCAATTCCATTGGGGAGTGTCGGAAAAGGATTGATTGGATTGATCTCAATATCTGAAGCATTGTCTTGGTTGTATCCGTATCTTCTTGAAGAGGATCGGGCACTTGAAAATTGTCTTATTTCAAATCCGGCAAACAAATCAAATTGATGTACTTTATGAAAGTTCTTTTGGTAGTTCATCTGTACCCTTCCATTGTGGGCATTGAACTGTTGATGGGTTTGGGTAAGAATATCACCAATGGGTATGGCTAGAGTAGGAATACCATTACTATACCCTGGTAGTGTATAGCGATTGATCAGATCACGATTACTGAATTCTGCTTGTCCGTTAATCTGTCTGGTATTGGTATTTCCGGATTCATATTGATAAGAAGTTTGGAATTGAAATGTCTTTGTGATCTTCCAATTGAGGATGGTTAACAAACGAGTATCTAATCGGTTGTTGCGATGATTCGATTGTAGTACTTCTTCAAAGGGTTTGTGATGCCAGGGCAGTAATTGGTTTTGTCCAATCGTATCCAACCAACTTTTTCGATAGTCCCGATAAATGGGTAAGGCAGTTCCATCTGGTGCTACCAGTGATTGGTATATCGGAAAACTATTGAAATACTGAATGGAAGGTAAACTGGCGTTTGCATGGATCAGATTCAGATCCGTAATGAGTTCGAGACGGTCGGGTATCAGATTGAATTGGGTTCTACTGCGCAGGGTGATTCTGTTTTGTTCATTCCGATGTTGGGCTTGTGAAAGTTGATCCCAGCTTGTAGCAAAATGATAGAGTACGCGTTTATCACCACCGGATAAGGTTAATGCATATTGTTGAGCCAATGCAGGGCGATAAAAGTAGCGAGTCAAATCGTTCCTATTATCAGTCGCTAATAGTTCTTGCATGCGGGTACCAGAATCAGCAGCATTAATCCGGCCAGCTCTTCTATCATCCATAATGACCACAGCAGGAGAGAGACCGGGAAAGCGTTGGTTAATGCGATTGTTATAAAATCCACGTTCAAACAAAAAGGATTCCATTTCAATCACCGAGCCTGCATTGGCAATGGGTTGATAAAATAGGTTGGGTTTTTCTGAAAGTGTGATATTGGTATTGAACTGAATTTTGGGTGCTGCAGATGCTTTGGCTTTTTTGGTAGTGATAACGATCACACCATTGCCGGCCCTTACTCCCCAAATAGAAGCAGCAGCTGCATCTTTGAGTAGTGTGATAGATTCGATATCATTAGGATTGATCTGGTTGATATCTCCTTCGTAGGGAAAATTATCGATGATGATCAGTGGTTCTGTATTGGCAAAAATGGTGCTTCGACCTCGAATCTGGATATTTGATTCATTGGCATTGGGGGTACGACTGCGGTTAAAGATCAGACCGGATGCAATACCATCGAGACGGTCGAGGATATTGGCACCCACTCTTCTGTTCAGTAAGTCATTTTTGATTTGTACAAAAGAACCGGTAGCCCTTTCAGCAGGAATTGATTGATAACCTGTTTGTACTTCTACATCTAATAAGGAAGGAGTAATCGGTTCTAATACGATGTTCAGCACTGTTGCTTTTTCAATAGGTATAGCTTGGTTGATAAACCCTGTCAAACTAATACGAATTGTATCAGGAAATTTAGTGATGGCGATTTGAAAATTTCCCTGGCCATCTGAATAGGTTTGTGTACGTGCTTTTGATAGATAGATCAATGCATCCTGTAGCCCGGTATTGGATGTGGCCGACCGTATTTGTCCTTTGATAAGGGCAGTAGTATTCGTTTGGCATAAGCTCCATATAGGGCATAGCAATGCCAGTAAGCAAAATTTTCGCATTTTTTACAGTTAATTAGTGAGCAATAAAGTGAGGATAAGGATGAGCAGTATGCTCTAATGGCTACACCGGATTTTTTGGTTTTTTGGCATACTGGGTTTTGAGTAAACACCAGGCAGTACCAAGTGGATGAACGAGGATAACGTGGTTTTTCATTTTAAAACCTTGGCGACGCGTAATGATTTTCAGATGTGGGCGATAGGTAGGCAAACCTTCTTTCTCCCTAAATATTTTTCGTTTGAGTAAATGACAAAGAATAGCATCCAGTGTTTCTTTTGAAACACCGGAACGAATCACCCATAACATTGTATCCAAGCGGCATGGTTTCATGCGTATAGCTTTTATGATCAATAATGTTGGGGGAGTCTTTGTAAGAGAGGTCTGAAAAAAAGGACGTGGAACTCAACTTACCGCTATAGAGGTCCTAGGAGACCCATGCACGAATAAGAGAGCCCACGCCGTAACGTGGGCATTCCACTTATTGTCTCATGCATGTTGAAATTTCCTAGGTTTCTATAGCGAGACTCAAAGCGAATGCTTCAATATCTTATATGAAGAATCGCAATTTAAAAATTCTGAGTAAATATACTGAAATTATCATATAAAGGGACATATCCCTTTGATATTTTTACACATTTTGTCTCACTTGCCAACTGTGGCAGAAACAAATAAAATAGATCGCTTCGTCATTCAGAGAGTGAAAGAATTTCGGGTAGAAAACGGAATGACACAAATGGCTTTGTCGCAAAAGTTAAATATGAGCGATAGTTTTATTGGTCATGTTGAAAGCCCCAAACGCAGAGATAAATATAATCTCACACATTTGAATGCGTTGGCTAAAATATTCAAATGTTCTCCCCGAGATTTTCTGCCGGAAAAACCTTTGTAGTCATAGCCAGATGTTACAGCCTCTTTAAGGAATGATAAGATATGTTCTTATTTTCTTCTTCAATGATTCTACGCATCATTTCACGATCTTATCCATGATGAAAGAGGAAACCTTGCGTACTATACAATCAGAGAGTTTCATTTATTTTTAGTATTACTAACATATTACTGCGTAGTCGTAAGCGATGACTATTTATCAATATTCTTTAGTGTCAACGGTCGCATATTCTCATTTTTTAGCCTGGGCTGTTAGTGGAGACGATTGAACAATGAAATTTAATAAAAATACTATAGATATTTTACGTTGAGTTCATATTGGTACATTACCATTGGTTTATTATTAATTATTCCATTATTAGGATGCCGGAAATTGTATTATCAATAATTGCAGGTTTGGTTCTCTTCTTATTTGCAGTTGCCAATTTGTCGGAATCTATTCAATCAATAATTGGTGAAAAAGCAAATGTTTGGATTCAAAAATTTACTTCCAACACAATCAGTAGTGTAATAGTTGGCATAGTTGTAACAACTCTTTTAGATTCATCTTCCGCTGTCATCATTATTACTATTGTTTTGGTTAATTCTCAAATACTATTTTTCAGACAAGCAATGGGAATTGTTTTAGGAGCAAATATTGGTACAACTATTAGCAGTCAAATTATAGCAATGGATATAGGCAAGTATTCGCCCGTATTATTATTGCTGGGATTTCTGTTGTTATTTATTTCAAAATCAAAACGTGTTAATAATGCGGGTAAGGTCATTTTGTATTTTGGAGTATTATTTTTTGGATTATTTACTATGGAAAATGCAGTTGAGCCATTGAAAGACGAACCATTCTTTGATGAGTGGATGAAGAAAACTGAAAATCCTTTAACAGGTGCTTTAGTTGGCGCTGTTGTTACACTTATTATTCAATCTTCTTCCGCTACGGTAGGAATGGCAATCATTTTATGTAAAAAAGGAATTTTAAGCTTACTTGGTGGAATTGCAGTGATGCTTGGTGCAGAGTTGGGCACTTGTAGTGATACTTTACTCGCAACAATAAAAGGTAGTAGACAGGCACTGAAAACCGGACTGTTTCACGTTTCGTTTAACTTATTATCAATTGTTTTAGGATTAGTCTTTTTCTATCCATTCGTAGATTTAGTTAAAATAATCAGTAGTAGTGCTCCAATCGAAAGAACCTTGGCTAATGCACATATGTTGTTTAATATTTGTGGAGTACTTATTTTCATTTGGACTATTCCATTGTTTGAACGTTTTTTAAACAAAATATTGCCTGATCGAACAGAGAACAACAAAAGGGTGAACGCACTATAATACTTTCTTTTAGTTCTTCGATCTTCTCCTTCTCTCGCCGACGATGTAAGAAGGGGAAGGCGCGTTTCTTTCTCCGTATAGTGTCAAATTAAAAAGATGTTCGTCGCAATTTCCCGAACTCGCCTTGGGTGAGAGAGGGAGACGATCGGGTAAATCAATTGCGTTCATATTTGTATTACGCTTGATTGCAAGCATTCATAAAATTGCCTACATTAGATATCCTTTAATTGCCCACATGAGAAAAACCCTACTACTGCTGTTCATTGCCGTCTTCGCATTGCTATCCATGAAAAAAGATCCATTGCTTATGGATATCGCAGATCAATTGTACATCAATGGACATATCTGGACTGCTGATCCTTCCCTTCCTTTTGTAGAAGCGTTAGCCGTAAAAGGAGATAGAATTCTGGCAGTAGGTTCCCATGCTGATTTGAATCAGTTTAAAAATGCTTCCACCAAAGTAATTGATCTGAAAGGAAAAATGATGATGCCCGGATTCAATGACGGACATGTCCATTTTTTATCCGGCTCCTTAGGTTTAACAGTCGTAGATCTTGTAGACGCTAAAACCATGCAAGAAGCCATTCAGATGATAGCTGACTATGCTAAAAAACATCCTGAACTACCTTGGATCACCGGTGGCGGCTGGCAATACAGTTTATTTCCCCGAGGATTGCCTACTAAACAGATGTTAGATGCCATCATTCCAGACAGACCTGTTTATTTAAAAGCCTATGATGGTCATAGTGGATGGGCCAATAGTAAAGCATTAGCTATTGCAGGAATTACGAAAGAAACAACATTCAAAGGTTTTGGAGAATTGGTGAAAGATAAAAATGGAGAGCCTACCGGTGCTTTCAAGGAAAGTGCAACGGGCTTGGTAACTCGATTTGTACAGGGACCTGATAAATCAGCCAAGTTCCATGCATTGCTAACTGGATTAAAGTATGCTGCTGCTCTGGGAATTACCAGTATTCAGAATGCAAGTGGTTCCAGAGAAGAATATGAATTGTATGATTCATTACTGAGAACTGATCAACTCACGCTACGAACTTCTATTGCATTCAGTGCGGGAAGAAGTCTCAACGAAAAAGATATCATCGGCTGGAAATCGATTCGGTCACAAAACAAAAATTCAAAATGGTTGAAAACAACTGCTATTAAATTTTTATTGGATGGCGTGATCGAATCACATACAGCAGTAATGATTGATCCCTATAGCGACTTACTACAATTGGATAGTATTTACAGAGGTCAATATGCCATACCCATTGATCAATATGAAAAATGGGTGAATCGATTGGATCAAGAAGGATTTCAAATCTATACACATGCTATTGGCGATGGTTCTGTGCGATCTGTATTGAATGCTTATGAAAAAGCAATGGCTACCAACGGACAACAAAATAAAAGACACAGAATTGAACATATTGAAATGACCACCACAGTGGATATTGAAAGATTTCATCAACTCGGGGGATTGCATCCTATGCAACCCCGAGCTCTTTTACACAT
>JACVCQ010000123.1:0-1244 GCA_016741945.1 Chitinophagaceae bacterium | reverse complement strand
CGTACCACAAAACAAAATACACAAAATTGAACAGATTGAAATAACCAACACATTGGCAGTTGAACGATTCCACCAGCGAGGTCTAGAGACTTCTATGCAACCCATTCATGCAGATCCGGGAACCATTGATGTGTGGAGTAAAGCAGTAGGAGAACAAAGATTACCCTTATCATTTCCTTGGGCATCATTTCTGCAAAACAAAACCAAATTGGTATTTGGTAGCGATTGGCCTGCTTGTATCAGTTTAAACCCCATTCGAGGTATTCACAATGCAGTGAACCGAATGACAACAGATGGTAAGCCTGTTGGTGGCTGGATACCTACACAAAAAATAAGTTTACAAGATGCATTGTATGCCTATACCGCAGGTGCTGCTTATGGTTCTTTTGATGAACAGGAAAAAGGATATTTGAAAAAAGGATACCTGGCAGATATGATTGTACTATCTCAGGATTTATTCCTTATCCCTTCCAAAGATATCCATACAACACAAGTCCTACTAACGATCGTAGGAGGAAAAGAAGTGTATAGAACCCCATCTTTCTAAACGAATCTTTACATGTAATACTCAATAAAGTATAAGCCCCGTTGAAATCTATCAACGGGGCTTATTATCATTTATCAATGATGGATTATTGTTTTTTCCATTCAGGTAGTCTGCCGGGAGTATAAGGAGCTTTATATTTCTCCAATAAAGATTCTACATTCTTGATCTCAACATCAATACTGCGTAATCTTTCTAGTATCCCTTCAAACTGTGATGCCACCACATCATAAGAAGCTTTGAATGTTTCTGTAGGAGCAGATGTTGTACGCCACAAGGAATTACTAATTTGACCTATACGACCTGTTAGTGATATCGGTGTAGCACCTTCATATCGGCCTCTTAAAAGATCACCATTCATATCTTGATTCAATACTTCCAGCTTTTTCTGGATATTACTGATTTGTTGTTGCAATGTATTTACGGGGACACCCGCACCATCAAGTGCTGCTTTTTGCAAGTAAGGAAGTTTCTGAACCATTTCCTGGCGAAATGCATTGGCACCCGTAACAGCCCTGTACAAATCTGCAGTTTTTTTATTGAATGCATCCAATGCCTGCTGATCCTGTACCGGTAGACTTGGTTGTAACAATGGTTTGCATTGAAATGCAACAGGCGGTACCAATTGCTCAAACTGTCCCTTTGTGTATAATTCCATCGACACTTTATAAGTACCCGGTACAACCATAGATACTCAAGC
>JACVCQ010000122.1 GCA_016741945.1 Chitinophagaceae bacterium | reverse complement strand
TTTGGGTGATGGTACTGAAGAGAGTAAACAAAGATTACTCAAAGCAGTAGATGAACTTTGGAATTTCACCGGTGAATTGTTTTTACCTGCTGCTTATGAAACTGCATTACTGCAAGAAAATATGGGTGTTGACTTATCCATCGCCCGCCAACAGTGGAATCAAAAAGTGCAAGAGGTATTTGCAGAAGCCACCATTCAGATTCCAGAAAAAAGCTGGGCACAACAAGGTGGTAAAACCGGTATTCATACAGAGCATTTAGGATACATACTAGCTGAAATGCAATTCTTACAAAGAGCTTATCCAGGTGCCGAGTGGTAAAATAATTATGACAATTGCTATTCAACATACAAGTTCCGAAGAAAAAGAGATCTGGAAATTACTGGAAACAGTAACAGATCCGGAAGTACCCGTTTTAACCATTCTTGATCTTGGAATTGTTAGATCAGTTGAACTAGCTCAACTCGATAATCATCAGTTGAAACCGATCATTACCATTACGCCTACCTATAGCGGTTGTCCGGCCATGGATGTGATCAGTATGAATATCAGAATGGCACTGTTGCAAGCTGGCTATCAACAAATGGAAATTAAGCAAGCTTTATCACCTGCCTGGACCACTGACTGGATGAGTGAGGAAGGAAAAAATAAACTGAAAGCTTACGGCATTGCACCTCCTCAATACAAGCAAGCAGTGTGCACACCCGAAGCATTTCAGGATGAAGAAGCGATCCAATGTCCGCAGTGTAATTCATGGAACACAACATTAGTATCACAGTTTGGCAGTACAGCTTGTAAGGCTTTGTACAAATGCAATGATTGTAAAGAACCTTTTGATTATTTCAAATGTCACTGACATCTTGATATTTTCATGGCCTCTCCGAAGAGAAGACCTTATTTTTGAATAAATCATCTTACATGTCTAGTATTCTTTTTCATATTGAAAATGGTATTGCTTTTATTACACTCAATCGTCCCGATAAGCTGAATTCTTTTAATCGTGAAATGGCACTCTTACTTCAGTCCAAATTAGATGAATGCGCTTCTTTGCATGAAGTAAGAGCTGTTTACTTAACAGGCGCAGGAAAAGGATTTTGCGCCGGACAGGATCTCGCTGAAGTAGTAGATCCGAATGGACCGGGCATGCAAAGAATTTTGAGTGAACATTATAATCCGATTATCACGCGATTAAGAAATATGCCTAAGCCTGTGATAGCGGGTGTGAATGGTGTTGCTGCAGGAGCGGGTGCCAATATTGCCTTAGCATGTGATATTGTAGTGGCTACGCAATCAGCTTCTTTTATTCAGGCATTCTCAAAAATTGGCTTGATTCCGGATAGTGGTGGTACTTATACTTTACCACGTTTGATCGGCTGGCAAAAAGCCAGTGCCTTGATGATGCTGGGAGATAAAGTAACTGCAGAGGAAGCTGAGAGATTAGGTATGCTGTATAAAGTATTTCCTGATGAAGCATTTTCAGAATCTTCTAAAAAGATAGCAGCTACTTTATCACAAATGCCAACCAAAGCATTGGCCTATATTAAACATGCATTGAATCAATCGGCTTCCAATGATTTAGAAGCACAGTTACAGTTGGAAGATATATACCAGCAAAAAGCTGCTGACACTGATGACTTCAAAGAAGGCGTAGAAGCTTTTTTAGAAAAGCGTGCTCCACAATTCAAAGGATCCTAAAATTATTTTATGAGCAATCCATACAGACAGGTTGTTGATCACATGATGCTGCATGATAAATTTTCCCAGTGGCTGGGAATTGAGGTATTGGATATACAAGAGGGCTACAGTAAAATAAAAATGACTGTACGAGAAGAAATGATCAATGGATTTGGTATAGTACACGGAGGCATTGCTTTTTCCTTGGCAGACAGTGCTTTTGCATTTGCTTGTAACAATCGAAATAATTTATCTGTTGCATTAGACACTTCCATCAATTTTACAAAAGCCATTCAGGTAGGTGACGAACTAACAGCAGAAGCTAAAGAAACACACAATGGCAGAAGCACAGGTTTGTATTTTATAACCATCACCAATCAAAAAAATGAGCAAGTAGCTATTTTTAAAGGTACTTGTTTCAGAACCGGCAAAACTTTAGTATGATCTATCAGTTCAAAGAACATATTCCTGTTGTTCATGAAACAGCTTTTATTCACCCGCAAGCTGTTGTTACCGGAAACGTAATCATTGGTAAGCATGTGTATGTTGGTCCGGGTGCTGCTATTCGTGGTGATTGGGGAAAGATCATCATTGAAGATGGTTGTAATGTACAGGAGAACTGTACCATTCATATGTTTCCCGGTGTAACGGTTCATTTGAAAGAAAGTGCGCATATTGGTCATGGAGCCATTATCCATGGAGCAACAATTGGAAGAAACTGTTTGATAGGCATGAACAGTGTGATCATGGATAATGTAGTATTGGGAAATGAATGTATTGTGGGTGCTTTAAGTTTTATCAAAGCAGATGAAACATTTGATGCAAGAAGTTTGATTGTAGGAAACCCGGCAAAAAGGATTAAAGAAGTAAGTAATGAAATGATCAGCTGGAAAACCCAAGGAACACAACTCTATCAACAATTACCGGATGATATGCGGCAATATTGGAAAGCTTGTGAACCTTTAAGAGCAATACCAGCTTCTTACATCAGTGATACTGAGCTAAAAACGAATCAACTCTACCAAACCTGGAACCAACAAAGGAAAAACCAAGACGGCTGACATTTTTGTACCTTTGTATTTTAAACGAGGTAATCTTCAATAGTGTCAGAAAAAACAAACTTCATCGATTATATCCGCATCTTTTGTCGTAGTGGTCACGGTGGCGCCGGTGCCAAGCATTTCATGCGTAATAAACTCACTGCCAAGGGTGGTCCTGATGGTGGTGATGGTGGTCGTGGTGGTCATATCATCTTAAAGGGCAATGCTCAGATGTGGACACTCCTGCATCTACGCTATTTCAAAAATGTATTGGCTGAAAATGGTGAGCCGGGTAGTAAAAACAATTGTACCGGACATGATGGGAAAGATATCATCATTGAAGTGCCACTCGGTACTGTTGCCAGAGATGAAGAAACCGGAAAGATTGAAGCTGAAATACTGGAAGATGGACAACAAATTGTGTGGATGAAAGGTGGACGTGGCGGATTGGGTAACAGCAATTTCGCAACTCCGACCAACCAAGTGCCAGAGCATGCACAACCCGGAGAACCAGGTGTTGAAGGATGGAAGAATCTGGAATTAAAAGTTTTGGCGGATGTTGGATTGGTGGGTTTCCCCAATGCGGGAAAATCTACTTTACTTTCTGTCATCACTGCCGCTAAACCCAAAATTGCGAATTACGCCTTTACCACATTAACCCCTCAATTGGGCATGGTGGAATACCGTGATTCAAAATCATTCTGTATTGCAGATCTTCCGGGAATTATTGAAGGTGCTGCAGAAGGAAAAGGTTTGGGTCATCGTTTCCTAAGACATATTGAAAGAAATGCTGTACTCCTGTTTTTAATTCCTGCAGATAGTGCAGACCATAAAAAAGAATTTGAGATACTTAGAAATGAATTAGAACAATACAATCCTGAAATGCTTCAAAAAGATTTTATCATCGCCATTAGTAAAAGTGATATGCTGGATGATGAACTCAAAGAAGCCATCAGTAAAGAGCTTCCAAAAAATATTCCTCACTTATTTATTTCGTCGATAACACAAACAGGATTAACAGCATTGAAAGATGTGTTGTGGGATACTTTGAACAAGCCCATTCCGTCAAACTAACGATCGTTAATATATTGCATTTATAGATATCTTAACACCGCTTACCACAAATCATTTTTTAGCAGGGGTTACCTTTTCTACCTTGCAGGTATTAAGGATATACGACAGGCAATCTGATGTACATCCTTGGATATAAAAGTCCAACCTGCTTCGCTTCTACGTTTTTGCTTTTACGAAATTTTTACTTGCACTACGAAGGTCTTTGATACCATTCAGAGACAGGTCAACTATTATTCAAAGTAAAAAAACAACATCATGGAAAAGCAAACTATTCAATCTATTGTTAAAGGATTAGCCCTGAGTACTGTCTTTGCAGTAGGAACATTATTCAACGCTTCTGCTAACAATGCAGTAAGTGGAACTGATGCAGCCTCAAAAGCTGAGATCAAGTATGCAGGTTCTTCAAAAGAACAAGTATCATTCAACATCAAATTCAATAATCCAAGTGGTAAGAAATTTACGCTGTTGGTATTGGATGCGAAGGGTGATTTATTCTTCAAAGAACATTACAACGCAAAGAATTTTGATAAGAGATTGGTATTGTCACAAGACGATGCAGATAAACTTACGTTCAGAATTCAGCAAGGAGAAGAAACTTTTAGTGAAAAGATCAATGTTTTCCTGAGTGAAACTGAATCAAGAAAAAATTCTGGTAAGTAATTCAGGTTATTAAGCAAGCGAGCCGCCTTTTTAGGCGGCTTTTTTGTGCACAATATTGTTGAAAAAACAGCTATCAACTATACAGCACGGTTATTAACTTCAGTGTATGCAAATGCAATGTTTGTTTTGCGGTCATATAGTACAGATGGTGTATGTACACGGACATTACCAATGTCCGGTTTGTAATACCAATGCTCTACCTTGTTGTGATGGAGACAATTGTAATACAAATCATTTACTCGTTGATACTACTTCCACGCATTCTACTCATAGCGAAATAATTACCGGAAACGATACCCCATAAAAAAGCCACCCACCTAAGGCGGATGGCTTATTAATATCAATCATTAAAATTACCCAGCCGCTTCCGACTGCATCATTTTACTCACTTTCTTACGCTCTTCTTCATTCAATACAGTCTTACGCATACGAATGCTTTTCGGAGTTACTTCAATACACTCATCTTGTTGAATGTATTCCATACACTCTTCTAATGTAAACTGCAACTTAGGAGTAATACGAACGCTATCATCACTACCGCTTGCACGGTGGTTGGTTAATTTCTTCGCTTCTACTGCATTTACATTTAGATCTCCTGGCTTAATGTGTTCCGCAATGATTTGTCCAACATATACTTCTTCCCCCGGATCAATAAAGAAGCTACCACGATCTTGTAACTTATCAATCGAATAAGCCGTTGTTACACCCTGAAACTTAGCGATCAATACACCATTGTTTCTTCCGGGGATTGGTCCCTTCCAAGGTTTGTATTCTAAGAAGCGGTGTGCCATTACAGCTTCACCGGCAGTATTGGTCAACATTTGAGAACGAAGACCGATCAATCCTCTGGAAGGAATTTCAAATTCAAGGTGTTGCATCTCTCCTTTGCTTTCCATCACCAGCATCTCACCTTTACGTTGTGTAACCAGATCAATCACCTTACCACTGTATTCACTTGGAACATCTACTACCAATACTTCATAAGGTTCACATTTCTTTCCATCAATATGTTTCACCAATACTTGTGGGTTACCTACTGTTAATTCATATCCTTCACGACGCATGGTTTCCACCAATACACCCAAATGCAGGATACCACGACCATATACCAGGAAGCTATCTGCACTATCTGTATCTTCTACACGCAATGCTAAGTTCTTCTCCGTCTCTTTCATCAAACGATCACGCAGGTGACGAGAGGTAACAAATTTACCTTCGCGACCAAAGAATGGTGAGTTATTGATGCTGAAAGTCATACTCATCGTTGGCTCATCCACACTGATGATGGGTAAAGCTTCCGGATTTTCTGCATCACAAATGGTATCACCGATATTGAAATCTTCTAAACCTACAATCGCCCAAAGATCACCAGACAATACTTCTGTTACTTTACGCTTGCCCATGCCCTCAAATACATACAGTTCTTTCACACGGCTCTTCTTGATAGAACCATCTGCTTGTACCAATGCAATCGGCTGGTTTTCTTTGATAGAACCACGGGTTACTTTTCCGATGGCAATACGACCCAGGAAAGAAGAGTAATCCAATGATGTGATCTGCAATTGTAAAGTACCTTCATTTACTTTCGGTGCCGGTACATATTTGATGATACCATCCATCAATGGAAGGATATCTTCTGTTGGCGTTAAGCTATCATTGAACCAACCATTTTTACCACTACCATAGAAAGTAGGGAAATTCAGTTGTTCTTCTGTTGCATCCAGATTGAAGAATAATTCAAATACTGCATCATGTACTTCATCCGGACGACAATTTGGCTTGTCTACTTTATTAATCACTACGATCGGATGCAGATTCAGTTGTAATGCTTTTTGCAGTACAAAACGGGTTTGGGGCATGGGGCCTTCAAAAGCATCCACCAATAAAATAACCCCATCGGCCATTTTCAAAACACGCTCCACTTCACCACCAAAGTCACTGTGACCCGGTGTATCAATCACATTTATTTTAATGCCGTTATAAGTAACAGCAGCATTCTTACTAAAAATGGTGATTCCTCTTTCGCGTTCCAGATCATTGCTATCCATGATCAGATCGCCGGTTTCTTGATTGTCTCTGAATACCTTGGTAGCATGTAAAATCCTGTCTACCAATGTTGTTTTGCCATGGTCAACGTGTGCAATAATGGCAATGTTTCTTATTTCCATGTAAAATTTTAAGGCTGCAAAGGTACGGCTTTATGGCGGGAGGGCAAAGAATACATATAAACTTAACAACATATCTAGCTCGAAAGCAAGCTAACTCCCTATAATTCAGCCAGAAATAAACAAAATACGTCGCCGTATGTCTATTCATGGAATGAAAAAAACTGCTTTTGGGTTATTGGTTATCTTTTACTTATTCGCAGGAGCCAATCACTTTATCAATCCCTCATTTTATAGTGGATTGATTCCACCTTACTTGCCTTGGCATGATCTTATTAATGTAGTATCCGGAATTGCAGAGATCATATTGGCTGGTTTATTACTTCTACCCCGAACAAGAATATTTGCTGCGATGGGAATTATTTTATTGCTAATTGCATTTATCCCTGCACATATTTATTTTATACAAATCAACAGTTGTATTCCTGATGGACTCTGTGTACCTCAATGGTTAGGGTGGATTCGCTTGGTACTTATACATCCTTTATTAATGATATGGGCATGGTGGTGCAGGAAATGAATATTAGGCAACAATCAGTATCTTAACAGAAACATATCGCTCATGACC
>JACVCQ010000121.1 GCA_016741945.1 Chitinophagaceae bacterium | reverse complement strand
CATACTGCTCCAGCGTGTTTTACCGGCAGCAATCTCATCAAACTCTTGTTCAATACGCGCAGTGAAACCAAAATCCATCACTTTACCAAAATGTTGTTTCAGGAAATCAGTTACCACCATACCTAAATCCGTAGGGAAGAGTTTTCCTTTCTCTGCACCCGTATTTTCAGTTAAAATTTCTTTTTCTAATTCTTGTTGCTGTGTCAGGCGCAATACATTCACTTCTCTCTTTACTCCCTCTTTATCACGCTTCTCTACATAATTTCTTTTGATGATGGTAGAAATGGTAGGCGCATAAGTAGAAGGACGACCAATTCCCAGCTCTTCTAATTTCTTCACCAAAGAAGCTTCCGTATAACGAGGTGCAGGACGAGTGAACTTCTCAGTAGCTGTCATCTCACGAAACTTGAGTATTTGTCCGGCAGCCAAGGGAGGAAGGATGCCTTCTGTATCATCTTCGTCTTCATCATCTTTTCCTTCGAGATATACTTTTAGAAAACCATCAAATTTCATCACTTCGCCGGTAGCGCTTAAAGTGTCATTATTGGTGGAGATGGAAATTTTAGCAACCGTCTTTTCAAATTCAGCATCACTCATCTGAGAAGCAATGGTTCTGCGCCAGATGAGTTCATAGAGTCTGCGTGTGTCTTCATCAGCCACTGTTCTGTTATTCATGTAAGTGGGACGAATAGCTTCGTGGGCTTCTTGTGCACTCTCATTTTTGTTTTTGTATTTACGCGGCTGATAATAATCATTCCCATAACTACTCTCCACTTCTTTTCTAATATCAGCCATAGCAGTATCACTCAAATTGATACTGTCTGTACGCATATAAGTGATCTTACCGCTTTCATACAGTTTCTGAGCCAACAACATGGTCTTACTCACCCCATAACCCAGTTTACGAGAAGCTTCCTGTTGTAGGGTAGAAGTGGTGAAAGGAGCGGCTGGTGTACGTTTCGCCGGCTTAACGGTAACATCAATGACTTTGTAATCCGCATTCTTACAGCTCTTCAGAAAATCAGAAGCTGTTTGTTGGGTGCTGATTTTGGATGGACCTTCTGCTTTGAAAGTAACATCACGCTGATTAATATCTTTTGCAGCAAATAAGGCTTCAATTTTATAACTACTCTCCGGAACAAAATGATTGATCTCTCTTTCCCGCTCAACGATCAACCTCACCGCCACACTCTGTACACGACCGGCACTGAGGCTGCGCTGCATACCGATCTTGCGCCATAATACCGGACTCAATTCAAAACCTACCAATCTGTCCAGAATCCTACGGGCCTGTTGTGCATTTACCAGGTCCATATTGATGAGACGAGGCTGCGCCACCGCTTTTTTGATAGCAGGGGCAGTGATCTCATGGAAAACAATACGTTTGGTCGTTTTGGGATCTAATCCGAGTACTTCAGCCAGATGCCAGCTGATACTTTCTCCTTCACGGTCCTCATCCGATGCCAGCCATACTTCATCTGCTTTTTTGGCCAGTTGACGTAATTCCTTCACCACACGTTCTTTATCCTCAGGTACAATATAACGGGGTTGGTATTGATTGTTGACATCAATACCCATATCATCCTTTTCCAGATCCCGGATATGACCATAACAGCTTTTTACCTCGAAATCAGATCCGAGGATTTTTTCAATGGTTTTGGCCTTGGCCGGAGACTCAACAATCAATAAATTCTTTGCCATGTACAGTTCCGTTTCTGCCCAAAGGCAGACTTTAGTTTGTCATCATTTGTAGGTAAATCCACCTGTTTCATACCTATATGTATGGTATAAAATCAGGCCTCGCTACCCTGCAATATTAGGGGAAACCATGAAAACACAAAAAATGTGCAAAAAATCAGGAGTTTTTACGGGGTATTTTCTCCTGATATAAAGCGTCTCAGAGGTAAGAGGGGACGCTGGGAGCGTATAAAGGAGGAGTAGGGGCCGCAGATTTTTAAGATAGATGATGATAGAAGAGCACTATCCGCGTAAATCATAACAATCATAAAAAATCTGCGACCCATCCATCAGTTTCGTAGCTGAGAACTTTAATGGAACACGGATTTTCATGATTTTCATGATCTATCATGATCAATCATAAAGAATCTGCGGCCCATCAATCAGTTTCGTAGCTGAGAACTTTAATAGAACACGGATTGTCATGATTCCCATGATCTATCATGATCAATCATGAAAATCCGTGTTCCATCAACCACGTTTTACAGAGTAATCAGAATCCTCTGTTAAAAAACCAACAACATTCTTAATCACCTGCTGATCCCGATAGATTTTGTTGTGCCCTAATCCTTGGGTGATATAAAAACGAATATGCAGATGCCCTTCTTTTTGAACAGGTAAAGTATCGGTATACGGACAAATACGATCTTGTTGATCATGGATCCATAAAACCGGTAGCCGGATATTGCTCATCACTCGGGTAATCGAAAAATGATCCATGGTTTTACCGGTCATCCGTTCAATCATCTGCTCAAATTCTTGTCGCACCGGCTCTTTGATTTTGAACATCTTATAAAACCCCTGTACAGCCGTTCTGGTTTCTGTGGCCGGAGCGATCAATACCAATTTTCTTTTTCCTTCTAGCTCCTCTGCCAACAGGGAAGTGGCGAGTCCACCCAGAGAATGGGCGATAAAAGCATCCATTTTCCCGAATCGCTGATCGATCGATGCTAAGAATTTTTTATAAATGAGTGCATTGATGATCTTCCCTTCACTCAAACCATGTGCGGGTGCATCGAACATAAAAACTTCAAATCCGGTTGCTAATAAGGGTTGCACATATTTCTCAAACTTATAGCCATAACTACTGAAACCATGCACCACCAATACTTTCTGACCATTGGGTTTTTCGGGTATCCAATGAAAGCCCTTGATCTCTAAATCTTCAAATCTAAAAGTTTGGGGATGCGCTTTGTGAAAAACAAGCGGCTCTTTTTGATGGACGCCTTTGGTATAGGGTGTACAGAATATTTTAAAAGCCTGCTCAGCAGCTATACGCGGAGAGACCATGCCAATGGTACGCAGTTTGGTTTTATAGTAGCCGATCACAACTCTTTGTGCTAATTTCATTTCCATAATATAAAGATATGGACGTCGTATTGATAGGGGCCGGTAATGTAGGAACGGTATTGGGAAGAACCTTTAAACAGGCCAACCATTCCATCAAAGCCATCTGGAACAGGCATCCAGAAAAAGCCCGTCTGTTAGCAGATGAGTTAGGAACGGTTGCCATTGAAACATTGGATGAACTACCGCCAACTGCAGACCTGTTTTTATTGTCCGTTAGTGATCGATCCATATCCGAAATAGCACATCAACTTAAAATTCAGCAAGGGGTACTGGTACATGCGGCAGGTGCCGTATCAAAAGAGGTATTGCAAGGTGCTGCGGAGAATCATGGTGTATTCTGGCCTATGAAAATGATACGTAGTCATATGCAAAGTTTAGGTCCTTGTGCCATTATGATTGATGCCAACAATGAACATTCATTACAAGTCATATATGAATTGGCTACCACCATATCTGATCAGGTGCATGAAGCCGACGATGCAAAGCGATTGAAAATGCATCTGATCGCCGCTATCACCTCCAATTTCACCAATCATTTATACCATCTGGCAGCAGATTATAGTCGGGAGCAAGCCATAGATTTCTCCTGGTTTTATCCATTGATAGAAGGAGTGATGGCTCAGATCAAAACAGAGCATCCCCAAAATGTGCAGGCTGGACCTGCTTTCCGGGGAGACCGCATTACAATAGAAAAACACCGATCGCTCTTAGCCCATGAGCCTAGTTTGTTGAGAATCTATGATGAAATGACCCAAAGTATCCTTAACAAGTTCGGTCATCAGTAGTTTTGGGCAGGAAAATTCCGTGATTCGGGACTAAAAAGCAGATTTGCTGTCGCAGAGAAACTGATTTGAGATACTTTTGCACTCCAAACGGAACCGATATGTACACTATTAAGGTAAAATTTGAACAGAAAGGACTGGAACCCGTTACCCTAACTGGTATTGAACCTGACCAAAGTTTATTGGAAGTTTGTCTGGATAATGGTATCGAATTACATCATAACTGTGGAGCAGTTTGTGCTTGCAGTACTTGTCACTTATACGTTGAAAAAGGAATGGATCATTTGGAAGAATTGAGTGATAAAGAAGAAGATTTCATAGACCGCGCTGTAAATCCTCGATTGAATTCCAGATTGGGATGTCAATGTGTATTACAAGACGGATCAGGTGAGATCGAAGTGACGTTGCCGGATCAGACGCAGTTTTTGGGGGAGTAGTCAGTAGTGAGTAGTGAATGGTCAATTGTGAATAGTGAGTAGTGAGTGCTGAGGCGGGATAAAAATAATCATTCTTAATCAGCCCTTGTTGAACGGTCCCGACTTAGTTGGGAGGTCTGAGCAAAAAAACATCGAAACGAAACATGATTGATTATTGCAGTGTGACACACTCAAATAACACAATCACTTAAAAGTTAAAGTTACCATGAGTCATTTTGAACCTCCGATACATTGGGCAGATCATGAAGATATTGCCATGAAATTATACGAACGTTTTGGTGATGATTTTACAGAAAGTAAGATCTATCGCATACGTTTCACAGATCTACTGGAATGGATCCTTCAAATACCTAATTTCGAAGGAAAGCGTGAAGAAAGCAACGAAGGACATCTCGAGATGATCCAAAGTGCATGGGTGTATGAGTGGAGAGACAATCAAAAATAAAATCTTTTTAGATAGCACGGGGTTTAAGCCCCGTGCTATCTAAAACAAAATAATGCTCAATACCTTCCAGCATATCACCACATTTGTCTTTGATGTAGACGGTGTACTAACAGATGGAACACTGTTGGTATTACCCAATGGTGTCATGGCCAGAAAAATGAACATCAAAGATGGCTATGCCTTACAACTCGCCATAAAAAGGGGATACCGGGTATTAATCATCTCCGGCGGTGATTCTCCTGAAGTGAAAGAGCGATTGAATAAATTGGGTGTTACAGAAGTGTGGATGAAAGCACACAACAAACAACAAATCCTCGCAGATTATTTAGCGCAACACCAAATTCCCAAGCAGGAAGTATTGTACATGGGTGATGATATTCCTGATCTGGAAGTCATACAATTGGCAGGCTTACCCGCTTGTCCTGCAGACGCTGCACAGGAAATTAAAGACAAATCGATCTATATCTCACATTTATCAGGCGGTATGGGATGTGCACGTGATGTGATTGAGAAAGTACTCAAACTGCGCAATGATTGGGGTGATGATACCACTGTAGCATCGAAATAACGATTTGTTTTTTTTGCATTACTTATCTTGTGTTATAATTTTCGCTATTGAAATTACTCGCCGCTTTTTTACGACTCATCCGATGGCCCAATATGGTGTTCATCATACTTACGCAGTTATTGTTTGAGTACTGCATTTATGAACGCATTTATGGTCCCGATGAAACAGCTGCCAGATTACAATTCTGGTTCATCGTAATGGCTTCTGTTTTTATTGCAGCCGCGGGTAATATCATCAACGATTATTTCGATTTGAATATTGATCAAATCAATAAGCCAAGTAAAGTAGTAGTAAATACGGTCATCAACAGACGGTGGGTTATTTTCTGGCACCTATTACTCAGTATGCTTGGATTGTTCTTTACGGTGTATGCATTACCCGTTTCCTTATACTGGCATCTGGTACTAGCAAATATGGGAAGTATATTATTGCTCTGGTTTTATTCCACCAATTTCAAAAAGCAACTCTTAGTAGGTAATGTAATGATATCGCTGCTTACAGCCTGGGTCATACTCATTTTATTCTTTTCTAAACAGCCGTTACAGATCAAACACCTACTTTCTGTCGGACATTCAGAAGTGCGTTTCTTCAGACTCACCATACTCTATGCCTCTTTTGCATTTGTGATCTCACTGATTCGTGAAGTAGTAAAAGACATGGAAGATATTGAAGGCGATAGAAGATATGGATGCAGAACCTTACCGATCGTGTGGGGAGTGAATGCCGCAAAATTATTTGTAGCAGTATGGCTTGTGGTATTGATTGCAGCACTGGTCATCTTGCAATTCTACGTATTACCCATGGGATGGTGGCACAGCACTTTTTATTGCTTCATAGCCATCATCGCACCACTCATCTGGATCCTTACCCGCTTATTCAAATCCCACACCCCCGCCGATTTCCATCGCCTCAGCACGGTTATAAAATTTGTGATGCTGACAGGAATTTTGTCGATGGTATTTTTCAGGTTGTATGAATGAGTAGTCCATGTACCATAGCAAATAGGTGATGGCAAATAGTTTATAGTCGATGGTTTATAGTCCATGGCAGATAGAAAAAAATAAAAAAAATACCCCATAACCCAGTACCTAGCACCCGATACCCCAATACCCATCACCCGCTAAGTAAGCCCTTCGTCGCGAACTCGATCCGCCTTGGCGGATCGAGACGCTCCTCAGGGTGACAGTCTAACAAAATATATAAGCGGAGATGATTGGCGAAGCCAATCATCTCCGCCTGAAATCTTATCTTTCCCCCGTCATCCTGAGGAGCATTCATAACCGCAGGTTATGATCTGCGACGAAGGACCATACCCCAATGAGTAAAACAAAAATTAAATACCTAGCACCCAGCACCCGATAACCCAATAACCCGATCCCCCGATGCCCCAATCTCCCCAACCCATCATCCTCGCCTCCCAATCGCCACGCAGAAAAATGCTCCTTGAGTGGGCGGAAATTCCTTTTGAAGTGATTGTGCAACCCACCGATGAATCTTTTCCTGCAAGCTTGTCGATGGAAGAAGTGCCGGTTCATATTGCACGTAATAAAGCCAGGGTGATTCGAGAACAATTGTCTGAAGATGATCAACGTTGGATATTGGCGGCAGATACAATTGTGGTATTGAATGATGAAGTGATCGGCAAACCGGTGGATAGAAATGATGCCATTCAAATTCTGCAACGTTTATCCGGACAAACACATTGCGTCATCACTGGAGTCGTATTGATGAAGGGAGCAGAAGAACATGCATTTTCAGATGTGACGGAAGTGGTGTTTCATCCTTTGACAGCAGAACAGATCAATTTCTATGTCGATAAATACCAACCCTACGATAAAGCCGGTGCCTATGCCATCCAAGAATGGATCGGTGTGGTAG
>JACVCQ010000120.1 GCA_016741945.1 Chitinophagaceae bacterium | reverse complement strand
CTTTACCATTCCGATACCGATCGAAGTCTGTACCTGCTTCCACTTTCCCGAAATACCCCTTTTTCGCATCTTCTTTCATTTGTAAGTTGATGGTTTTGGCAGTTTGTCCATCATCAATCCCCGTAAATACAGCTTGATCGCTTTTTTTATCAAATACCTGCACTTTATCAATGGCGTCTGCACGTAAATTCTGTGTTACAACTGCAGGGTCGTCACTGAAGAATTCTTCTCCATCTACCAACACTTTCTCTACTTTTTGTCCTTGAGCAGTGATCTCACCTTTACTATTTACTTGAATACCCGGCATGCGTTTTAAAAGGTCTTGTACATTGGCATTGGGTCCAACATAAAAACTATCTGCCCGATATTCAGTGGTATCACCTTTCATACGAATCGCAGCAATCCTTTGTTTCACGATCACTTCTTCCAATAAATGGGCTTTAGTGGTTACATATACATTGCCCAATGATTTTTGAAGCGTAGTCGAAAGATCGATGTCATCAATATAGTCTGCATAATCAGGGTAAGTGATCATCACAATGAATTTTCCGGCGGGCAGATTTGAAAATTCGAATGCCCCTTGTGGATTGGTTCTTACAAATTTGACCAATACAGAATCTTTGGGTCTTAATAAGGAAACTACAGCATTGTGGAGATGTACTTTATTGGTAGAGTCAACAACCGTACCTTTAAGGGAACCCGTTTGGGCATAGCTGAAGGAGATCATACAAAAACCGATCGCCAGCAGTAGAGCAGTTAGTTTTTTCATTGTTTGGTGCTTGCGGTGTTAGATGCTTCTTACGGCAAAATCCATAAAAAAAGTTTAATAACTAAGGGTATAGTTATAAATTAATGTTAATAAATTTTTTAATCTGATCTCTTTGAACCCATGAACGATAAAATTAATAAGTCAAAACCCGTCTCCTCCTCTAATCTGTCAGAAGGAGTCAAAAGCGGACAAAAGGTTGGGAACACGGATAAAAAATATGAAGAGATTCATTTTATAGACTCTAATCAGCCGGTATGGAATTATTCTTTGTTTTCGGAAGAAGATGTACGCAATTTTCAGCAGGGCACCCATTATCGTCTTTATGATCATTTCGGGAATAAGCAACTCTCTGTGCTGGATACCGAGGGTACGTATTTTGCCGTATGGGCACCGAATGCCACATTCGTGAGTGTTACCGGTTATTTTAATGAATGGAATAAGACTGCGCATCCATTAAAAGTTCGTTTAGACAATTCAGGTATTTGGGAAGGATTTATTCCGGGTGTCAAAACCGGGGAAGCCTATAAATATCATATTCATGGTTTTAAAGGAATCAAACTGGATAAAGGAGATCCCTTTGCGCATTTTTGGGAAAAACGTCCGTATACAGCATCCATCACCTGGCAAACGCAATATGAATGGAAAGATCAGGCTTGGATGAAAAAGCGTTCGAAACACAATGCATTGAATGCACCATGGTCTGTTTATGAAGTCCATTTGGCCAGTTGGATGCGCCCGGATAAAAACAATGAAGAAGTCTACAATACCTACCAGCAAATTACAGAACGATTGGTGCCGTATGTAAAAGAAATGGGTTTTACACATGTAGAATTCATGCCGGTAATGGAGCATCCCTTTGATGGCAGTTGGGGATACCAAGGTACAGGCTATTTTGCACCCACTTCCCGCTTTGGAACACCACAAGATTATGCGGCTATGGTGGATGCTTTTCATCAGGCAGGTATTGGCGTGATACTTGATTGGGTGCCTTCGCATTTTCCTTATGATGCACATGGCTTATTCATGTTTGATGGCACACATACCTACGAGTACGCCGATATGCGAAAAGGGTATCACCCCGATTGGAACTCTTATATCTTTAATTACAAAAGAGGAGAAGTAAAATCCTTTCTCATCAGCAGCGCAAGGTTTTGGTGCGATCAATTTCATACAGATGGATTGAGGGTGGATGCCGTGAGCTCGATGTTGCGTCTTGATTATAGCAGAAACGAAGGTCAGTGGGAACCCAATGAATTCGGGGGTAATGGCAACCTTGAAGCCATTGCGTTTATAAAAGACCTCAATGAAACCCTGTACCGCGATTTTCCGGATATCCAAACCATAGCCGAAGAAGCAACAGATTGGCCCAAAATCAGTAAACCCACTTTCGAAGGTGGACTCGGTTTCGGAATGAAATGGATGATGGGATGGATGCATGATACGCTTGACTATTTCAAAATGGATCCTATTTACCGACAGTTTCATCAGGATAAGTTTTCTTTCAGCATGATGTATTTCAATGATGAAAACTTCATGCTGCCATTGAGCCATGATGAAGTGGTTCATGGTAAGAGTCCGATGCTGTATAAAATGCCTGGCGATGAATGGCAGAAATTTGCCAACCTGCGTATTCTCTACACCTATATGTTTACACACCCCGGTGCCAAACTCTTGTTCATGGGTAATGAATTCGGAGGCACCAGTGAATGGAACTATAAAAGTGAACTGCAATGGGAACTATTACAGTTTGTGAGTCATGGTGGCATGAAGTATTGTGTACAAAAACTCAATGAGCTCTATCGCACAGAACCGGCACTCTATGAAAAACAATTTGAACCGGATGGGTTTGAATGGGTAGACTTAAACCATAGAAGTGAATCAGTGATGGTGTACAAACGCAAAGGCAAAAAAGAAAAAGAGGATGTACTGGTCATATTAAACGTAACTCCGGTAGTTCGTCATGATTGGGAGATCTACGTTCATGGAAAAGGGAAATGGCAAGAAATATTTAATAGTGATGCCAAAGATTTCTGGGGAACAGGAGATGTATTTAACCCCGAAATCAAATCTGAATTGGTAGATAAACCCTCCAAATGCTACCGGTTAAAAGTGCATTTGCCGGCGTTGGGGGCGGTGGTTTTGAGGTGAGAGCCGCTGTGAGCTACGAGCTACGAGCTTTCATTAAGTGTGTAGCTTCTTTATTATAAATTACAAGCTCGTGGCTCGTAGCTCGAAGCTCATAGCTAAAAATTGTAACTTTTCCCCTTCCTAACCGTTACACCCTAAAACAAATCATGTATGAAAAAGATTTTGAGTAGTTTATTTGCCCTTGCCATGTTGTTTTCAATGGCTTTGGGGCAGGAAGTAGTATCTGGTAAAAATGTTCAGAAAAGAAATGTCGGATCTTTCCATGCCGTAAAAACTTCGGCTGGTATACAAGTCATTCTGACCAAAGGAGCAAAAGAAGAGTTGGCCGTTACTACCAATGATGCAGACTTATTAGACAAGGTAAAAACAACCGTCACTAATGGTGTTTTAAGAATAGGCAGAGAAAATAATGACTGGAAATTTTGGGAGAGAAGAAGAAACTGGAAAGTAGTGGTATATGTTTCTTACACACAATTAGACGGCTTGGAGGCCAGCAGCGGGGGGTCTATACAGGCCAAATCAGTAGACTTGGATAGATTGTCTGCAGACGTGAGTAGTGGAGGTACGATTACAGTATCAGGAAAAGCTTCCGCACTAAATGTAGATGGAAGTAGCGGTGGCATGTTTCGTGGTTATGATTTGAATGTTACCAATTGCAAAGCGGATGTAAGCAGTGGTGCCGGAATCCAAATCACTGTCAATAAAGAAATTTCAGCTGAAGCCAGCAGTGGCGGCTATGTAAGATTCAAAGGTGATGGACTGATCCGTAATATCAATGTGAGTAGTGGAGGAACTGTGAAGAGACAGGCGGATAAATAGATGTCGGATGTCAGATGGTAGATTTTGACTTTTGATTTTTTACTTTTTACTTAATTATAAAAGCGGCGAACAGATTCTATGTCTTCGCCGCTTTTTTATTGAATAGTGCACATCATATCTAAATTATTTTTTCCATTATGCTCATATGTGCCAATCGTTAGAAATCCGATTTTATTGTAATAACTGACCGCTACAATATTATCAGCTTGAACGCCACCCCATAGAATGACTCTTTGTTTTTGCTGTTGTAGTAAATATTTTTTGGTATGGTTCCATAGCACTTTCCCAACTCCTTTACCTTGCCAGTCATTAGCCAAACAAGGAGCGTAAGTAACATCTGTAGCATGGTTAGGTTGAATATTGTAACTGACTAATCTGGGAAGATCATGTTCGAGATATCCCATTTTGAGAATGGCATAACCGATAATGAAAGTGCTGTTGTTTTCTATCAGCAGAAAACCCATGTAATCGGGATGATAGTAGTGGTATTCTAATGCCTCTTTTGTAAAAGGATGCGGTCCAAAACGAGCTTTGGTTTCCTCATTCAAATGATGGAAATAGGATAACAAGTTCGATAGATCAGTGGCAAGCCATTGTCTACAAGTAATAGGATAAGTCACAGATTCACAGATTATGCACAAAAAAATCGGGTAACAATTCCTTTACAATTTAATCATTGTACGGTTATGTTACAGTTGTCACTTGCAGTAAATTATTCACTATGAAAAAACGGTCATGTACATTGCTGGTAAATGCCACCGGGCAATTATTACAGCAACACGCTTTTGATCATTTGTCGGATGAGAAATTATCAAGAATGAACAGTTGTCTGCACAAATTAGGTAATCAACAATTGCACGATGATTTAAGAAATGTCGAATACGAGTTACTAAACTATTGTAAAGAGGCCAATTTGTATGTAGATACCACTACTCCGCATTCTTTACAACAATGGTTTGCTCTGATGAGTAGTTACGGCGAATTGCCTATGTCTGTAATGGGGACCCATCTTCAGGAAGAGGCAGAATAATTCTAAAACTGGTTCCTTTACCGCTTTCACTCCATCGTACAAAAAGTTTACCGCCATGGTATTCTTCAATAATGCGCTTACTGAGGGGTAAACCCAGTCCCCAACCCCTTTTTTTAGTGGTAAACCCGGGTTTGAATACTTTATTAATATTGGCACCACTGATTCCTTTGCCTGTATCTGTAACATCAATTTGTAATTCATCATGTGTACTATGCGCTTCAATCGTGATCGTTCCTTTGCCTTCCATCGCATCCAATGCATTTTTGATTAGATTTTCAATCACCCAATCAAACAATGGAGCACTGAATTTTGGCTGAACGGACAATGGTTGTTTGGTGAATTCAAATTGAACTTGTCCACCTGATCGTTTCTTCATGTATGATATCATCTGTTCAATCTGTTCATAAGGGTCGCCGGGTTCCAGTTTAGGTTGACTACCGATCTTGCCAAAACGATCGGTGATGAGTTGTAATCTTTTCACATCCTTCGTGATCTCAGGTACAATAGACTCATTTGCCTGATGTTGTTTCAATATTTCCAGCCAACCTTCCAAACTTGAAACAGGAGTGCCCAATTGATGTGCAGTTTCACGTGCCATAGCAGCCCATAATTGATTCTGTGCACTTTTATAATGCGATTGTACTGCCATTATAGCAATAGCAATGAATAAAGCAACAATGATCAACTGAATCAAGGGATACAGTTTTACTTCCTTTAAAAGCTTACTTTGTCCGTAGTAATAATGATTGGCGGTATAAGGACTATCCTTCAATACCAATACAATGGGTTTATTATTGTAGCGACGAAATTCTTCCAGTTTGCTTTGTAAATAAGTACTGTCTGATGCTACAAAACCACTATCCAGATTCAGATAGTTACCTGTAATGCTGTCTTTCTCTGTGGTTTCTATGATGGGGATCTCTTGATTTTCGGACGATATAAAAGTAGCCAGATTCAAATTTGAAGTATCAGAAGAATTCAAAATGGTTCTTTGTGCTTCTACCCAAACAGTTACATACATTCTTTCTTCAGTAGCAATTTTCCCGGCCACATATTGCGAATAAAAAATCGTTCCGCTCACCAGAATCACCGCAATCACCACCAATATAATCCGCCAATTAATACGCATGGAAAAGTTTGAGTGAAGATAGGGAAGAGGGGGGAAAAGTGAAAAGTGAAAGGAGAAAGGTGAAATCAGCCTTTTTCACTTTTCACTAAAAAGGCGCCCTAATGGACGCCTTTGGTTGGTGCTTGCTAAATATTACCCCCCCCGAAATATTACAGGTTTGAATTGCTCGCCAAACTGAAGTCCGGCGCTATTTAAATTGGGGCTTGTTTCTTTTTCCTTCTTTATTTCTTTCTTGTCTCTTGTTCCTTTCTTGTTTCCTGTCTCTTGTCCCTTGAACCTTAACTAAACAATCCTCCTTTCTTCAAAGTCTTTACCCCTTCACCAATTTTGAAACCATTGTTATAGATTTCAATTTTATAGTTGCCGGTTTGGTATTTGGTACTTTGTTTCCAGTCGAAGCTTACAGGTGTTACTTTACCTTGTTCATAAGTTACAGTACCTTTACTGGTTAAGGGTTTTTAACCTTCTTCACGTGTAATGAATTTAGTGCCTTCACTGATAACTTTACCATCAGGTCCGGTAACACATACATAAATATCTTTTACGCCACTTGGTGCAATGCGATTTGGATCTAATACAAAAGAGATACGCATCAGATCAGCTCTTTTTGCTGTTGAAGTCATTTTTTCATTGCCGCTGTTACGGATATCAATAGCTGTGATACCAATATTAGAAGCATGTAAGGTGGAGGCAACATCTACTTTTTCATCAAGTTCTTTTTTAGTGGCACTCAGGTTTTGTTGCAGGTTTTCTTTTTCAGAAGTCAGCTGTGTTTTCTCAGTATTCAACTGCTCATTTGCTGCAGTGAGTTGCTTGTTTTCACCCTGCAATTTTTCGATCTCTGCGAATAGACCATCGATCTTACCATTCAATTCACTGATCATTTGTTTTGCTTGTGCCAGTTCAGCATCAGACGCGTTTTTACGTTTCAGAATATTGCCAATGCTGCCTTTCAGCTTTTGAATCTCAGATCCACGATCTGCTAAAGCACCTTGTAACTGGATATTACTTTGTGTTAAAGAATCAGCTTTAGCAGATACTTCCAGAAACTCCTGCTGAATCGCATTACGAGCACTGTCTACATTGGTAATACGGGTTTCTAATTGACCGATAGTTTCGGTAGTACGGCTTTTATCATAAAAGATATAAGCCCAAGTAGCCAAAAGGGCTACTATCAGAATGCCGTATATTACTTTACGGTTGTCTTTCTGCTCTGGAGCGGCATGCTGATCGTTGGTGTTGATGTTGTTCATACGTTGTAATTTTTGCGTTAACGGAATTTTAAACAGTGCTTATGCTCAAGGA
>JACVCQ010000119.1 GCA_016741945.1 Chitinophagaceae bacterium | reverse complement strand
GTACATAGGTAAGAATATGCCTGCTACCTAGATCATCAACTAAAGCATCCACAAAATCCAGTATTTCACGAATCACGGCATTGGTTTCCAATTCGGTTTTCATTCCAAAATCGATCAGAGAAGCATCAATACCATACCTACTGGCTCTCCATTTATTTTCATTGATTACAGAGCGTTGGTACATCATAAAGCTGAGGTTTTGTGTTCTCAGTTTATAAATCTTAGCGCAAATAGCCTGAAACAATGCAGCAATCGTAATCGTTTCATTGATGGTCATGGGAACATCACAGATTCGAAATTCAACAGTATTAAAAAAAGGATGTACCCGAAGATCCCACCAGATTTTTTTTGCATTGTCAATACAATTCGTTTTGATCAACAGATTCACATAGCTTTCATACGATTCAATATTCTCAAAGTAATCAGGGATACCGGTTCTTGGAAATTTGTCGAATACTTTGGTTCGAAAAGATTTATAACCGGTTTGTCTACCTTCCCAAAAAGGCGAGTTGGTACTCAATGCATATACGTGTGGTAAAAAGTAGCGGGCAGTATTAGCAATATGTATGGCCATTCTTCTATCTTCCATGCCCACATGTACATGTAAACCAAAAATGAGATTGCTTCTTGCAGCTTCTTGCAATTCGTTTACGATTTGATTATAACGCACGTGATCAGTAATCAGCTGATTTTCCCAATGACTAAAAGGATGAGTGCCTGATGCGCCCACCCATAATCCAAGTTCCCCCGCTACAGCAGCAATAGTGCCTCTTAAAGCAGCTACATCTTTAAAAGCTTCATCAATATCGGCACAGATATCTGTACCCACTTCCACCACTGCCTGATGCATTTCTGCTTTTACTTTGTCTTTCAGGATTTTTTGTCCTTCCAGTACTATTTTTTGCTCATGGCTTTTGAGTTCTCTTGTCAGCGGATCTAATACCATGTATTCTTCTTCAACGCCTAAAGTGAAATGCGCGTACTTCCTGTTTCCCATCAGATCAGTTTTTGTTTGGCACTACTACGTTTAATGTATTCTCCCCAAGTGAGGTTGTCGGCACCATCTACCTGCGATTGTGCTTTTTCTATAGCATAATTCGCAGCCGTTTCAACAACCCAATCAAAATTTTCTTGTCCTACACTTTTGATGTCAGCATCCGGTGCCGGATTACAGAAGTCGATCGCATAAGGAACACCATCACGAAGTGCTAATTCTACCGTATTGAAATCATATCCTAAATATCTGTTGATGCGTAATACAATATCTTCCATTTGTGCAAGTCTCTCAGCAGAAGGTTTGAAATCAGCTACATATCTTAAATGATGGGGATTACGTGGCTCATAAGGCATGATACGTACATGTTTACCACCGATACAATAGCAACGGTAATACTCATCAAAAATGATTTCTTCCTGTAATAACATCACCAATTCCCCCGTTTCACTGTGCTTTTCAAAAAAGTCTTCCATACTGGTCAGCTTATATACATTCTTCCAACCACCACCTGCAAAGGGTTTCATGTAAGCGGGGAAACCTACATAGTTGAAGATTCCTTCCCAGTCGAGTGGATATGCCAGGTTACTGAAAGACTGATCAGAAGTATCTGAGGGAAGATCTCGGGATGGTAATATTACCGTTTTGGGAACGGGTACATTGATTTTGGTGGCCAAACAGTTATTAAAGAATTTTTCATCAGCACTCCACCAGAATGGGTTGTTGATAACAGCAGTACCACATAGGGCCGCATTTTTTAGGAAAGCACGATAGAAGGGTACATCCTGACTAATTCTGTCAATGATTACCGCATAGCCACTGGATTCACCCTGCATTACCTTATCGATCCTTACGGGTTCAGCCATAATGCCGGGAATATTTTTACTGTTGATTCTATCTACAAAGGCCATAGGAAAACTTCGTTCCTGCCCGAATAAAATGCCGATCTTTTTCATATTGCAGTAGTTTAGGATTGAGGCTGTTTGATTTGTCCCTTCAATTTAATTAGAATTTTTGAAATATAATTTTTCTAATTAAGTATTTTCAAATACCCCCCCTGAATTAGTTTCTGTTTTTCTTTTCATGCATTCCTTTATTTTTGAAATATGGCAGAAATCCCCTCTGAAATATCCTTAAGGTCAATTCAAGTAAGTAGGTATACGGTTCATTCTGAGTTTTTAGAAAGAGAAGTATTGATTGATCTGTATGTACCATTGGAATCATTCCGAAAAGATACTTTGAGTTTATTATTGATCAATGATGGTCAAGACCTTCCCAAAATGCCTTTCGAAGAATTATTGGATCAATTGATCACAGATGGAGAGATTCAGCCTTTGATTGCAGTGGGTATTCATTGTGGGGTAGATCGTAAAATGGAGTATGGTACTGCTTATGCGTCAGATTATAAAGGAAGAGGAGCGAAAGCAGGCTTGTATACCAAGTTTATCTTTGATGAGCTACTTCCTTTTATTAGAAAAGTCTCATCGATACAATCATTCAAGGATAAATCTTTTGCAGGCTTTTCATTAGGGGCATTGAGTGCTATGGATATTGTATGGAATCATCCCAGTGAATTCAATCGGATTGGGGTATTCAGTGGTTCATTATGGTGGAGAAGAAAAGGGTATGACGATGGATATGAAGATGAAAAAGACCGCCTGATGCACTTACAGATTCGTAAAGGTGGGTTTTATCCTTGGATTAGAACATTCATTCAATGCGGATTATTAGATGAAGCTGAAGATCGGAATAAGAATGGGATTATTGACAGCATTGATGATGCACTCGATCTTATTATTGAAATGAAAGCCAAAGGGTATACCGATGAACATATTCATTATCTCGAAATGGAGGATGGTAAACACGATGTTCCTACTTGGGCACGTGCTTTTCCGGTGTTTTTGAAGTGGGGATGGGGTGTGTAGTTGATAGTGTATTGCGTATAGGTCATGGCGTATAGTAGGAAATTAGGATAGCTCATTCTTGGCAATCACAAGTAATCTTACCCCTCGTTCTACAATCGACTATCAGCTATGGACAATAAGCCATACGTTATTGACATTACGCTAAAAAAAGAGCCGCTACCTTAAGTAGCGGCTCTTTATATTTCAAAATACTGGTATCAGCATTAAAAGTTAAATCTCAGACCTACCTGGCTGATCCATCTTGCAGCATAAGCAGCATTGGTTGTGGTGCTTACGTTCCAAGGAGTACGTATTGTAGGGTTGAAACGATATTGTGGTGTAAGATTCGTTGCTGCATTCACGAAACCGGCAAACTGTATCAAACCAAAGTTATCATTTGATTGGAAATAAGTACGACCCCAATTTCTATTCAGCATATTACCGAAGTTAAATACATCGTAAGTTAACTGGAACTGATAACGTTTGTTACCCACTTTGATATTGAAATCCTGAGCAATCTTTAAATCGATAATATTGGTGAAAGGCAAACGGCTTCCGTTTCTTTCCGCAAATTTACCGCGATTGCTTCTCAAATATTTATCATTTTGAATAAAGGCATCCAAAGCAGCTCTCTGCTGATCAGGAGTAAAAATAGTTGGAACTCCGTTGATATTCACTGTATTACTCAAGAAAATCATACTCGCTAAATCAGCCTGAGTAGGAATATAAATTAGATCTTGAGAATTACCTCCAGAAGGAACATCATCTCTTACGAAATTGTTACTGGAGTAAACATAACTCAGAGGGTTACCTGATTGACCGGTATACACCAATGTAACAGTAGTAGCAAGCTTCTTATTGGCATATTCAAATTTCTTGCTGAGGTAAGCAAAGATTCTATGACCAGCACTAAAATCTGAGTTCGATCTGGTAATAAAGTTTCTACCATTTACAGTTTCCATGAATCTCCACTGGCTCAAGTTAACAGAGCTGGTACCATCATTTACTGTGGTAGAGTTACCGAATGTATAACTTACATCAAAAGATAAACCGGTACGGGTTCTCTTACTTGCAGATACAGTAAAATTATATGCATATCCGGTAGGACCTTTATTATTGCTCAACAAGATCGCATTATCATACGGATTAGATCCATCAGCATTCAAAGGAATACGACCATTATTAGTGGTTGGGTAAACGTTACGGCTACCAGCACCCAAAGAAGTACCAACAGGAGGTAATAAGTTAATATTGGTATAGTAGATCTCATTCAGGTTTTTGCTGAAGATACCTTCAAATGAGCCAGACCAACCCTCACCGAACTTCTTATCAAAAGCAATAGAAGTTCTGAACAATTTTGGAACTTTAAATTCAGCAGCAGTCAGGTTCAAAGGTCCTTTTGTAATACCGGCACCAACCTCAGCTGGAGTCCATTGGTTATTAGGATCAGGTCTGAAGCGGATGGTATTCAACTGAGTTGCATTGGCAGTATATCCACCAATAAAAATACCATTATTGTTAAAGATTCCTCCAGGCCATACCAATGGAATACGTCCGGTAAACAGACCCATACCACCACGAATCACTAAGTTCTCTTCAGGGATTTTGTATGTAAAGCCCACTCTTGGTGATAAAGCCAAAGGAATTTTAGGCGCTACACCGGAACGTGCGCCTTGAAGATCGTAAAACTGAGAGAATCTAGGAATGGCAACTGTATTTGTATAAAAGTCTTCCCATGGCTTACTAAGAACCTTATAATAATCAGCTCTCATACCCAAGCTAATGGATAAATTATCAGAAGCTCTGATTTCATCATTCACAAAAAATGATCCTTTTGCCATCATGAAGTCCGCCGCAGCTTTTGTAGCGTCACCCTTTCCTGCATCAACATTAGAGAAGCCATAAGTATAGGCTTGAGGTCTTGCATTGGTCAGGAAATCATTCAAGTTGCTGTAGGTATAGTTCCCAAATGTATTCTGAATAAAAGCATTGACTACATCATTGAATTCATAGTCGACGCCCACTTTCAAAGCGTGTTTGCCTAAAGTAAATTTGAATTCATCATACAAAGACCAGTTCTTTTGTCTAAGGTAGTTAACGGTTGAGCTGTTATCAGGACCGAATACAAATGCCCCTGAACCGTCATTGATACGAACACGAGGGAAGTTTTGTCCAATCGGACTGCGATCATCCAAAACATCCGTGAATGTGATCAATAATTTATTGCTAGAGCTCTTACCAACTAAGCTCTTCAATTCAGCTGAAGTAGAATTGGTTCTAGTAGGAAAACGGAATCCGTTGTTATAAAAGTTAATGGTAGAATTACTACTTGAACTTGTATTGATACGCTCACCTTTAGTATAACGGTTACTAACCGATATTTTATGTCTATCACTGATATTCCAGTCGATACGAGCAGTGATACGATCAGCATTTACTTCTTCAGTATTATCTAAGAAACCTCCTGGTTCATAGCCAAAGTTGGTTCTTAATGTGTTTGCCAAAGAGTTGATAATATTGATATCTTTTGTATTACCGTTGTATTGGCTGAAATCAAATGGTTGCGGGCGAACATCACGCTGAAGGTCAACGTTGACAAAGTAGAATAGTTTATTTTTTGTGATTGCACCACCTAATCTGAAACCATAAGTTTTTTTAGAAAAATTACCGAGTCTGGTAGCATTCTGTTTCAATCCTGTTGGTGTTTTACCAGCCAGTTTTTCATTCTGTAAGAAGTAGTAAACAGATCCTTCGGTTTTATTGGTACCTGAACGGGTAATAGCATTGATACCACCACCAACGAAGTTACCTAATGATGCATCAAAAGGAGAAATAACTACTTGGAATTGGTCAATGGCATCAATTGAAATAGGCGCAATGGCAGCTTGACCACCATTTGTACCAGAAGCAGCTAAGCCAAATACATCGTTGTTCACTGCACCGTCAACATAGAAAGAATTGTAACGATTATTTTGACCGGCGATAGTTACTGCTCCTTCGTTTGAACCCAGTTTAGCCTGAGGAACTGCACGGAGGTAGTCATAAATATTACGACCTACCGTAGGTAGGTTCGCCATTTTATCACGACCAATTAAAGTCTCAGCACCACCCTTACCGGAAGCTTCAGTAGTTTTACGAGTAGTAGATACTGTTACTCCACCTAGATTGCCGGCTTTATTAGCCATAGCAAAGTCTAGTTTGAATGATTCACCCAAACTCAGGTAAATCTCAGTTTTCTTCTCATTCGCAAAATTCACGAACGATACTTCTACTGAATATGGACCACCAGGGTTCATATTATTGATGTTAAAACGACCACCTGTACGGCTTTGTACACGATAAACGGTACCGGTAGGCTCATGGGTTGCTGTTACGGTTGCACCAACCAGTTCTTCACCTGTTGTAGTCTTCACAGTACCACTCATACTACTGGTGGTATTCTGTGCAAGTGCAAAAGCCGGCATGAGTAAAACCGCAATTACAAATTGCAAGAGTCTTTTACTTAGCATAATGTTAATTTTTCAGCTGCAAAGAAAACAAATAATTAGCTATGAATTTCAACAGAATGTTAACAAAATATTGCCTCCGCCGGCTATCGTGCGCAATCAACGATTCTTGTTCAATTTTTTGCCTTTTTTAGGCATTTTAAGCTTAAAAATGCTAGGTTTTCAACGAAAAATAACCCTGATTCCCAAATAGGTAAACTGTTTTGATAGTTGAACTGTAATTTTGTCGGATAATGGAAAATATTAGACTGAATACAATCGAAGAAGCCATTCAAGATATTAGAGACGGTAAAATGATCATTGTAGTAGATGATGAAGACCGTGAAAATGAAGGAGACTTTATCATAGCTGCACGCCATGCTACCCCCGAAGTTATCAATTTCATGAGTAAAGAAGGACGTGGATTGATCTGTGCTGCTCTTACTGAAGAGCGATGTAAAGCATTGGAACTCAGTCCGATGGTAAGTTCAAACACTTCTTTACATGAGACTGCTTTTACGGTATCTGTTGATTTGATTGGACAAGGAACGACTACCGGTATTTCTGCTCAGGATCGTTCTAAAACCATTCTGGCACTGATTCATCCGGATACTAAACCTTCAGATTTGGGACGCCCCGGGCATATTTTCCCTCTAAAAGCCAAAGATGGCGGTGTTTTACGTAGAACCGGGCATACAGAAGCCACGGTAGACCTTGCTCGATTGGCAGGACTGGAACCGGCAGGTGTATTGGTTGAAGTCATGAATGAAGATGGAACCAGGGTCCGGTTACCACAACTATTAGGCATCGCAAAAAA
>JACVCQ010000118.1 GCA_016741945.1 Chitinophagaceae bacterium | reverse complement strand
TACCTCACCCACCACCTTTGCGCTCATGGTGCTTCTTCCCGCACGCGTCCGAGGTTGTTTCTCCCGACACCACCATTGTTACGGTTATTGCGTCCACCAAAATTCTGCTGCCAACGACCACCACGTCCACCACTACCATATTCATCACGTTCAAAATTCTGATTGCGGTGTTTGATATATGGTGTGTTGCTGAACTCCAGTTCTCCGCCGGTGATGCTGTTGAGCTCACTTCTAATGGCATCATCATGCACCAACTCTTTATGCCAGTTGCTGTACGCAAGCTTCATATAATAAGCGATAGCATGTGCAAAACCTGCTTTTTTCTCCGGATCTTCTTCTTTGAGGGCCTTATCAATCACCACTTCCAGATTCTTACCCAGATGCGCATACTTAGGATGGCGTTTGGGATAAGGTAAGGGATCGGGTTTGAGTTTATAGGTTTCCTTGGTAGGAATAGGGTACGGACTATCCACATCCAGTTTAAAATCACTGATAAAAAAGAGATGATCCCATAATTTATGTCTGAAATCTTCCACATTCTTTAAATGTGGATTTAAAAAGCCCATCAATTCTATCACAGCTTGTGTCTGCTGCTGTCTTTTGTCGCGGTCTTCAATGGTCAGTAAATAATCCACCATTTTGTGTACATGACGACCATATTCACGCATTCCCAGGTAACTTCTCGAAGTATTATATTCCATGTAACGATAATAAGTAAGAGAACAAATGTAAGTAATTAGGGCTTTTCAGGATGTATTTTAACGTTATTGCCCTCAACAAATCATTTTTTCATCACTCCTTGATGCTATTTATCTTCGCAACATGGAACAGATCGTGCAACAGATTGAGCAATATAAGCAGGAAATGCAGGCTTTTGAAGCTACTACCCCTGATCAGGTAGAGGCTTTTCGTATCAAATATCTCGGAACCAAGGGTTTGGTAAAGACTGTGATGGGAGAGATGAAGAATGTGCCGAATGAACAAAAGAAGGCGTTCGGACAAATACTCAACGAATTCAAGGAATTTGCGGAAGCGAGATATAATTCCCTAAAAGAACAAGCAGGAGAACAATCCGGTGGTGGAGATCAGCAAAGAGATATCACATTACCCGGAGAGCTCTTTGCTGTGGGTACCAGACATCCTTTGAATATTGTTCGCAATCAGATCGTTTCCATTTTCGGTCGTTTGGGTTTTGCTGTGGCGGAAGGTCCGGAGATAGAAGACGACTGGCATAATTTCGGCGCGATGAATCTTCCTGAAGATCATCCGGCGCGTGATATGCAGGATACTTTCTATATCAGTCAGAATCCGGATTGGTTATTGCGTACACATACCAGCAGTGTACAGGCACGCGTGATGGAAACACAAAAACCACCGATTCGTGTGATTTGTCCGGGTCGTGTCTATAGAAATGAAACCATTAGCGCAAGAGCGCATTGTTTCTTCCATCAAGTGGAAGGTTTGTATATTGATGAGAATGTAAGCTTTGCTGATTTGAAGCAAACCCTGTATTTCTTCGTTCAAGAGTTATTTGGTCAACATGTAAAAGTGCGTTTCCGTCCTAGTTACTTTCCTTTTACAGAGCCTAGTGCCGAAATGGATATCAGTTGTCAGATCTGTGGCGGTGATGGTTGTAATATTTGTAAACACACAGGATGGGTAGAGATATTGGGTAGTGGTATGGTGCATCCGAAAGTGCTGGAAAACTTTGGTATCGATTCCAATAAATATACCGGCTTCGCCTTTGGTATGGGTATTGAAAGAATCACACAATTAAAATACCAGGTAAACGATCTGCGTCTTTATTCACAGAATGATATCCGGTTCTTGAAACAGTTTACGGGGGCGTTGTAATTTGAGTACATAGTCCATGGTCGATGGTCCATGGTATTGTAGACTTGGAAGTGATATGGGTTATTAAAATTAAAACACTATTGACCATGGACTATGGACCATCGACCATGGTCTACCCTCCATCATGGTTCACTCCACTAAAGGTATAGTACTGCGAACGGTTAAGTATGGTGATACAAGTATCATCACAACCGTGTATACAGAGTTATTTGGTATACAGAGTTATTTGGTGAAAGGGGTTCGACAGTCTACTAAAACATCCGCAGGTAAAGCCGGGTATTTTCAGCCTTCAGCTTTGTTGGATATGGAAGTGTACCACAATGAACTGAAGCAATTACAATTCGTTAAGGAATATCGGTGGAGTTATTTGTATGAGCATGTACTGTCGGATGTGGTCAAACATTCTGTTGCGATGTACATGATTGAACTGGTGCAACACAGTTTGAAACAACCGGAAGCCAATCCTGAATTGTTTTATTTGATCGAAGACAGTTTGAAACAATTGGATAAAGGGACTGAAACATTAACAGCAAATCTGCCTTTGTATTTTGTACTGCATCTTGCGTCAGAACTGGGTTTTCGTCCACAAGGAAAATATGGTAAGGATACCACAGTCTTGGATTTACAAGAAGGTGTTTTTGTAAATACGTTTCCCTCGCATCCATATTTTCTGGATGGACAAATGGCTGAGTTGACATCGCAGTTGATCGATCTTTCTTTTTACAATGAATTGGAGAATTTGAAATTAAATCGTTCAACGAGAAGAACACTGTTAGAATCTTATCAAAATTATATGGCACTGCATATTGCCGATTTCGGAGAATTAAGGACACTCGCGATTCTACAGGAAATATTGAGTTAGCGGTCTTAGAGGATACGTTGAATACTAGAGTTTGATAATATCTTATCGGATACATTCTCCAATAAAAGCACTCCCGGTATTTTTCCTTTTTCAAAACTGCCCAATTCTTTTTCCATCTCTAAAGCATTAGCACCATTGTGTGTAGCGGCTTTTAGTAAGAGAGAAAGTGGGAGATGGGGAAAATGTTGATGAAGGGTTTTCAATTCATCTAGTATACTCAATTGATGATTACTAGCTAAACTATCTGTTCCGATCACCAATGTGATATCATTTTTCACAAAAAGATCAACGGGTGGTAGGGTTTGTTCGATATATAAGTTGGCATTCGGACATAAACAAAAGGATACCGGTGTTTGCGATGATCGAATAAAATCGATATCTGATTGTTCTGTAAAGCTGTTATGCACTAGTAATACATGTTTGGCAGCTTCGAGATAATGAAACACAGAAGGTAAACTGTTTTTTCCGGTTGCAGCAAAAGAGGGATTACTGATCTGCATCAATTGATACAGTGATGTAAAATCACCACTATTAGATTTGAATAGTTCATTTTCTGCTGCTGATTCTTGGTTGTGGATGGTAATGATTTGATCTGCAAAAAAAGGACGCATCAAATCCCATAATTCTGATGCTACAGAATAGGGAGCGTGCGGTGATAAACTTGTATGAAGTGGAAAAAGGTTTTTGAATATCTTATAAGATGTCAAAGATGTTTCCATTCTTGACGCTGCTACCATTGGGTTCCAACCGCTTACTTCAATGAAATGATGATAGTGTAATCGCTTGGCATTTTTTTGAGTGAGTGTATGTGTATGATTACAAATATCACCTACCGCCACAATACCTGCATCCAGCATTTCACTTTCCGCTTTTTCAACAGCCTCTAATATTTGATCAGTATCTGTTTGTCTTTTGGAGATCACCTGTAATATAAAATCTACCAATCCGGTATGCTCAGGTATCAGTCCTTTTACATGACTCAACTCAAGATGACAGTGTGCATTGATAAAACCGGGGCATAATATCCCATTAAGCTTTTGTATGTCATCTCCTGCTTCATCAATTCGTACAATAGCCTCAATAATTCCATTTTCTTGTACAATCAGCGCAAAATTTTCATCCAGTATTTCTTTACCGGTGAAAACTTGTGTAGCGTTGAATTTATGGTATGCCATGTTATGAAAACGAAGTTATTGTATAAGTCGTTCTTCTGTCACAATTGTTTAGTAACTTGAAAATAGTAAACACTCAATGAAAGTGTATGTCAGCACACATGGATGATTATCTTGCGCCACACTATATCAATCGAAGTAATTGGTTGCGTGCGGCAGTTTTAGGAGCGAATGATGGTATACTGTCCACTGCGAGTATTGCCATAGGTGTTGCTTCTGCTAGTGTTACCAGAGACCCGATTGTATTGGCAACAGTAGCGGGTTTGGTGGCGGGTACATTATCTATGGCAGCCGGTGAATATGTATCCGTGAGTTCGCAAACAGATGTAGAGAAAGCAGATATAGAACGTGAAAAGCAGGAATTGGAAGAAATGCCCGAGCTGGAATTACAAAGACTGGCAGAGATCTATGAACAAAGAGGTTTGAAAAAAGAAACAGCGATGCTGGTCGCTAAAGAGCTTACAGAACATGACGCATTGGGCGCACATTTAAGAGATGAGTTGGGACTGAATGAAATCAGTCAGGCTAATCCCATTCAAGCAGCACTTGCATCAGGTGCGGCTTTTACAGCCGGAGGAGTCTTGCCTTTATTGGCTACCTTATTTCTGCCATTAGAATCATTGCGTTACACTTTGTACGGATCTGCTATCATTTTTCTTGTTATTCTTGGCGCGTTAGCTGCTACGACAGGAGGGTCTGGCGTGCTGAAAGCTGTTGTGAGGGTTACATTTTGGGGAACGATTGCCATGGGATTATCTGCATTTGTTGGATATTTATTTGGGGTGAATGTTGCTTAATACAAACAAACGATCGTAAAATAAATAACTGCTAATGATACATAACTATATGTCTTATAAGTAGTATGATGCTTTGATGACAATGATCCCGTGCGAATGAAATGTGAAAAACAACGGATTGGTCATTGTAACCATATTAATAAGTATTTTTGCATTAGAATATGTTTACCCAAAAGCAAAAAGTATCTTTTACAAAGTTGATCAAAACCGGCAATAACATTGCAGGTTGCTTTCTTTTGGTAATATGGTTGCTGGTATTTTTTACCAGTCCATTAAAGTTGAGGGCCAATAAAATTGGTTCGCACACATATAAAACAGAGATCTCTGTTAGCGCAACATCCACTGCCCATCAGGATGTTCCTTACTCTCCTAATGATCCACTGCCTATACCCGAAGATCCTGAGGAGGTTTCAGAAATAGAGAACAATATTGATGCTGATAAAAAAGCAGCCATTACTGCGTTTATTATCAATTTATTATCCATCGCAGAAATACAGTCTGTAGAGTCTGTTCGTTCCTTTCATTTTAATCAGGCTATTCAGCAACGATTAGTCATTCCTCTTTTTGTACTTCATCACTCCTGGAAGAGTTATCTGATTTGATTTTTTATTTTAAGTAGTTGTGTACAGTGAGTATACCAACGGCTATTGTATGTCCATAGACTATTGTTCTGTGGTTTTGCTTTCATTTTATTATCAATCAGAGAATCATGGAGAAGCGTTCATTTTTAATTTTCCTAATCAGTATATTTTTCATTACAAGTTGTAAAGAACATCATGAACAAAAGCAGGAAGAAGTTGCTTTTGTAGTAACCAGCCCTATTCAAAAAGACACAGTTATTTACCGTGAGTATGTTTGCCAGATACAATCCCATCAACACATAGAGCTACGAGCACTTGAAAAAGGGTATCTACAGAATATTTATGTAAACGAAGGTCAGTTTGTTAAAAAAGGTCAGCTCATGTTTCGCATCATGCCTTTGATCTATCAGGCCGAAACGGAAAAATCAGAAGCAGAAGTCAATTTTGCAAAGATCGAATACCAAAACACAAAGAAACTGGCAGATAGCAATATCGTTTCTAAAAATGAATTGGCTTTAGCCAAGGCGAAACTAGATAAAGCACAGGCAGAACTGTCTTTAGCAAAAGCACATTTGTCCTTCACAGAAATACGCGCACCTTTTGATGGTATCATGGATCGTTTTCAGGTTCGTTTGGGTAGTTTGATCGATGAAGGAGAATTGCTATCAACCCTGGCTGATAATAGTAAAATGTGGGTATACTTTAATGTTCCGGAATCAGAGTATCTCGATTATATCACCAGAAAAAAATCAGATAACAACACGGAAGTAAAGTTACAGATGGCCAATCATCAGATATTCGATCAGAAGGGTATTGTTGAAACGATTGAAGCAGACTTTAACAATGAAACGGGTAATATCGCATTCAGGGCTACTTTCTCTAATCCTAAACGCATACTTCGTCATGGTGAAACAGGCAATATCTTAATGCCGGTGCCACTCAAAAAAGCCATCATCATTCCACAAAAATCCACTTTCGATGTATTGGATAAAAAGTTTGTGTACGTAGTGGATAGCAACAATGTGCTAAGAGCCAGACAAATTACCATTGCACAGGAAATGCCTCATGTTTATGTGGTGGCTTCCGGACTCAGTCAGAATGATAAAATTCTTGCAGAAGGTTTGGGTAAGGTCAAAAACAATGAGCGTATCAAATATGCTTTTGTTCCTTTTGATAAAGAGCTTCTTGACTTAAACAATTTACACGCAGAATAGCGGAGAAACCAAAATACTAAACGATGTTTAATAAGTTTATAAAAAGACCGGTTCTTGCTATTGCGTTATCTATCGTGATCGTCTTCATGGGGCTATTAGCGATCAAGACATCGCCGGTTGCACAGTTTCCTGAAATAGCACCACCACGTGTGAACATATTTATTGAATTCCCTGGATCCAATGCAGATGTACTTGTAAAATCAACATTAACCATTCTAGAGCGCGCCATCAATGGTGTGCAAGGAATGCAGTATATGTTATCGGATGCAACCAGTGCCAGTGAAGCAAGTATAGAAGTGATTTTTGAACCGGGTACTGATCCTACACTTGCAGCAGTAAGGGTTAAATCGAGAGTTGATCAGGTGATGACCAACTTACCTCCACTGGTACAAAGAGAAGGTGTAATCATATCACCATTACAGCCTAGTATGTTGATGTATCTCAACTTGTACAGTGAGAGCAAAAATATTGATGAGAAATTTTTATTCAACTATGCCAACACATTTATACTTCCTGAACTCCAGCGTATCAAAGGGATGGGTTTTGCACAGGCCATCGGTAGCCGCTCTTTTGCTATTCGAGTTTGGTTAGATCCTGAACGGATGAGAGCATACAATATCTCTGCAGAAGAGGTATTGAAATCGATTGATGAGCAAAGCGTTTTGGCTCGTCCGGGTAGAGTTGGTTTGAGTTCAGGCAAAAAAGCACAGTCACAAGAGTATGTCTTCACCTATAAAGGAT